>NZ_JBHYIG010000011.1:0-5070 GCF_042740015.1 Streptomyces sp. NPDC059037 | reverse complement strand
CCATCGAGACCCCAGCGAAACCTCTGAAACAGACACAGCACTTGTGCAACTCCTCGAGACACAGCTGCGTGGTCAGCGCCTACACACTGACCTTCGGCGGCCTGCTCCTGCTCGGCGGGCGGCTCGGAGACATCCTCGGCCGCCGCAGGGTCTTCATGTTCGGCGTCCTGCTCTTCGTGTTCGCCTCCCTGCTCGGCGGTCTCTCCCAGGAGTCCTGGCAGTTGCTCGCGGCGCGGTCGCTGCAGGGCGTCGGTGGCGCCATCGCATCGCCCACCGCCCTCGCGCTGATCACCACGACGTTCCGCGAAGGACCCGAGCGGAACAGGGCGTTCGGTGTGTTCGCCGCCGTCTCGGCAGGCGGCAGCGCGATCGGACTGCTCGCCGGCGGGCTGCTCGTGGAGTGGCTCGACTGGCGCTGGGTCCTCTTCGTGAACATCCCCATCGGCCTGGTGATCGCGCTCGCGACGCCCCGCTACATCCAGGAGTCCGAGCGCCACCCCGGCCACTTCGACATCCTCGGCGCGCTCACGTCCACCGTCGGCATGGTGCTCCTCGTCTACGGCTTCATCCGCGCCTCCGAGGACGGCTGGAGCGACACACTGACCATCGCGTCCTTTGCGGCGGCCGTGGTGCTCCTCGGTGTGTTCCTCGCCATCGAGAGCCGCTCGAAGCAGCCCATCACGCCGCTGTGGATGTTCCGCGACCGCAACCGCGCGGGTGTCTACGGCATGATGCTGAGCCTGGCCGCGGCGATGTTCGGGATGTTCTTCTTCCTGACGCTGTTCGTGCAGAACATCCTGGACTTCAGCCCGTTGCGGGCCGGGCTCGCCTTCCTTCCGGTGAGCGTGATCATCGCGATAGGAGCGGGGATCGCCTCCCAGCTCCTGCCCAAGTGGGGGCCCAAGCCCTTCATGGTGGTCGGCGCGCTCCTGGCCGCCTTGGGGCTCGGCTGGCTGACGATGACCGATGTCGACAGCACCTACGCGGGAAGCATCCTCGGGCCCATGCTGGTCTTCGGCTTCGGCATGGGCATGCAGTTCGTGTCGCTGACCCTGATGGCGGTGTCGGGCGTGGCGCCCCATGAGGCGGGTGCGGCCTCCGGAGTGCTCAACGCCACGCAGCAGGTGGGCGGTTCGCTCGGCCTGTCCGTCCTGGTCACCGTCTTCGGCACGGCAAGCCGCAACGAGGCCACCGACCAGGTGCCGCAGTTCATGGCGGAGGCGAACCCTGCCCAGCTGGCCGAGTTCCGCAGGACGGGGGAGCTCCCGGGGACCTGGGGCGACCAGGTCCTTGCTTCGGGCATCTCCAGTTCGTTCATCGCCGCCGCCGTCTTCGCGATCGTGGCCGCGCTGATCGCCCTGTTCGTCATCCAGGTCCGCCCCGCCGACCTGGAGCGGCTCCAGGGCAACGGGGCGAACCCGCTCGCAGCGGCAGGGGACGCGTCGGACGAGCCTGCGCGCCCCGACTGAGGCGCGGCACCGCGCGGCCGGGGCGGAGCGCCGACGTGGCCTGATTCCCCTCGCGGGTACGCCGGTTGAGGTGCGGCGGACGTAGCATGACCAGTCGTCGACCGGGGATCGGCGAGCGGGGGCGGCGCGGGGCAGGGACGCATGGAGAGGGCGTGGACACGAACACCGACTACCGCCTCCTTGGGCCGGTCGAGGCATGGCGCGCGGGCCGTCGGCTCGACCTCGGTGGACCCAAGCCCCGGGCTCTGCTCGCGGCGCTGCTCCTGGAGCACGGCCGTGTGGTGTCCGTCGACGCGCTGATCGACGCCATCTGGGGCGAGCACCCGCCGGGCACGGCACGTTCCCTGATCCAGTCCTACGTCTCCGCGCTGCGCCGCGCGCTGTCCGCCGACGCCATCGAGACACGCCCGCCCGGCTATCTGATCCGCGCCGACACCGCCCTGGTCGACCGCACCGCGTTCGAGCATCTGACGGCTCAGGGCAGACAGGCCGCCGCCGCGGGCGACCACCCCGCGGCCGCCCGGCTGCTCGCCGAGGCCCTCGCCCTGTGGCGCGGCCCCGCGCTCGGCGGGATCGGCGACACGCTGCGGGCCATGGCCGATCAGCTGGAGGAGGCGCGGCAGACGGCCCTGGAGGAGCGGATCTCCGCCGAACTCTCCGAGGCGGGACGCGAGACGGAACTGGTCGCCGAACTGACCGCCCTGGTCGCCACCCACCCCACGCGGGAACGGCTGCGCGGCCAACTGATGCTCACCCTCTACCGGTTGGGCCGCCAGGCGGACGCCCTCGCGGTGTACGTGGAGGGCCGCGACGTACTCGCCGAGGAACTGGGCATCGACCCGGGCCCTGACCTCCGGCGGATGTACGAGTCGATCCTGCGCGCGGACGACGAGCTGCTGCCGGGCGCCGGTCCGGCCGCGGCCGCCGAAGGTGCCCCGCCGGCGGCTCCCGTGCCGGTGGTTCCGGCCCTGCTGCCGCCCGCCATCGGCGACTTCACCGGACGCGCCACGCATCTCGCCGACGTACGGGCGGCGCTTTCCGGCCCTCGTGAGGTGATGCCCGTCGTCGTGGTGTCGGGCACCGGCGGCGTCGGCAAGTCAACGCTGGGCGTCCAGGCGGCACACCGGGTCGCCGAGCACTACCCGGACGGCCAGCTCTACGCCGAACTGCGCGGCACCGCCGACCCGGTGGCGCCCGGCGAGGTGCTCGGGCGGCTGCTGCGCGCCCTGGGGGCCGACCCGCCCGAGGGGGACGCGGAACGGCGCGACCTCTTTCGCAGCCTGGTCGCGGGGCGGCGCGTGCTGCTCGTGCTCGACGACGCGGGCAGCGAGTCCCAGGTGCGCCCGCTGCTGCCGGGGAGCGCCACCTGCGGGGTGCTGATCACCGCGCGGGCCAGGCTCGGCGCGCTGCCCTGCACCCACCGCGCCGAGCTCGAAGTGCTCGCCACGGAGCCGGGAATCGAACTCCTCGCCAGTGTCGCGGGCGAGCGGCGCGTGCGGGACGAGCCGGACGCCGCCCGGCGCATCGTCGAGCTGTGCGGCGGCCTCCCGCTGGCCATCCGCATCGCCGGGGCCCGCCTCGCCACCCAGCGGCACTGGACACCGGGGATGCTCGCGGGACGGCTCGCCGACGAGCACAACCGGCTCGACGAACTCACGGTCGGGGACCTGGAGGTCCGGGCCGGCCTCGGCCTGAGCTACCGGGTGCTCGACACCCCCGCCCGCACCGCCCTGCGCCGCCTCGGCCTGCTCGCCGCCTCCGACGTCGCCGCCTGGGTGGTCGCCGCGCTGCTGGATGTGCACGAGGCCGCCGCCGACCGCGTCGTGGAGCAACTCGTCGACGCCCAGTTGCTGCACTGCACCGGCGTCGACCGCGCCGGGCAGGCCCGCTTCAGGCCGCACGACCTGGTGCGGGTGTACGCCGCCGAACGCGCCGACGCCGAGGAGCCGCCCGCCGAACGGGCCGCCGCCGTCGCCCGCGCGCTCGGCGCCTGGCTCTGGCTGACCGGCCGCGTCGCGTCCGACACGCCGTCCGGCGCGGTCGAACTGCACCGCGGGCTCCTCGACGGCGACGGGCCGACGGACGGGACGGTCGGGCGTGTCGTGCGGCCTATCGGCCCCGAGGCCACCCGGCGCGCCCTCGCCGATCCGACCGCCTGGTTCGAGGCCGAGGCCGACGCGATCGCCACCGCCGTCGAACGCGCGGCCTCCCTGGACCTGCACAGCCTGGCCTGCGAGGCCGCGGCCGTCCTGTGCTCGTCGGCGTACACCGTCGGCAATCGCTTCGAGGCGTGGTGGCGCACCCATGACGCCGCCCTGGCCGCGGCCCGCCGCGCCGAGGACCGCTCCGGAGAGGCCCTGCTGCTCATCGGGCTCGGGCAACTCCGCTTCGAACAGGACCGGTTCCCCGAGTCGCAGGGCTACTTCCGGCAGGCCGTCCGGCTCTGCGCCGAACTCGGCGACACGCGCGGCAGGGCCGCCGCCTTCGCCGGTCTCGGCAGCGCCCTGCGCGAAGCGGGCAGGCTGCGCGCCGCGCAGGACGTACTCGCCCAGGCGGTCGCCGGCTTCCGAGGCATCGACGACGACCCCGGCGTCGGTCTCTCCTGCCGGTACGCCGGAACCGTCCGGCTCGAACTGGGCGACCACGACGCGGCGAGCGAGCTCCTCGACGAGTCGCTGCGCGCCTACCGCAGGCTCGGCAGCCGCCGCGGCGAGGCGCTCACCCTGCGCTCCATCAGCCTCGTACGGCGCGCACTCGGCGAGTACGCGGCCGCGGAGGAACTCGCGGGCCGCGCGGTGGACCTGCTGAGCCCTCTGGGGGACACGCTGATGTCCGCGTACGCGATGCAGGCCCGCGCCAAGTCCCGGGTCCGCCTGGGGCGTTCGGCCGAGGCGGAGGCCGAGATCCGCCACGTACTGGAAGTCTGCCGCGGCCACCGCGACCGCTTCGGCGAGGCGCTCGCCCTGCGCACCCTCGGCGAGTGCGAGCTGGCGGCGGGCCGCATCGAGGCCGCGGAACAGAGCCTGACGACGGCGGCCGCCCGCTGGGAAGCCCTGGAGCTGCCACTGCCCCGCGCCCGCACCCTGCGCGACCTCGCCGCGGCACGGGAGGCGGCGGGGGACCCGGCAGGAGCACACGCGCTGCGTGCCGAGGCGCTTGAGGTCTTCACGGCGTACGAGGCGCGGGAGCGGGACGAGCCCTGGGCCTGATGCGCCCTGGCCCGACGAGCCCGGGGGCCGCGGCATTCCACTTGCCGTGGAATTGCAGAGAACTTGCAGCGGCCTGCGGCAGGCTTTCGGTGTCGGCAGGGAGACCTGCCGGCACAACGGGGGACTCAGGGTAAGTAACGGGGGACTCAGCGGAATTCGACGGGGGTTGACGGGGGAAGGCCACTGATGCCTCGTGCGGCCCACACCACCGGCGTCGTCGGAGGTGTGGGCCCTTCCACGCGTCACGACCCCGCCAGTAACGAGGAGGGGACTCCGGGGGCGGGGGGCCGCCCCCCCCCCGCGCGGGGGCCCGCACCCACGCCCCCGAGGGGCGGGATGCCGCCGCTCATCCCCCTGTAACATACGCGAGCAGGGGGGTTTAAACCACAGCA
>NZ_JBHYIG010000010.1:68908-71760 GCF_042740015.1 Streptomyces sp. NPDC059037 | reverse complement strand
TGCCCGTCCGCGTGCCCCCCCACCATCCCCACCGACACCACCACACCCGGCTCCCGCGCCACCAGGACGGCGCACCCCGCCCCCACGGCGCCCGTAGTGCGTCGGTTGGATATCCGGACTCAGGTCCACAGCACCGCGATGAAGATGTTCGCCGTGGTCAGCAGCCCCACCGCACCGAACATGCCCTTGTCGACCTTCTCCTCGTCCCGCTTCACATAGACCAGCGCGAGGATCACGATCAGCACGGCCATCTTGATGCCGATCTTGAGGTTGTTGACCGGGTCGTCGTCCGCCTGGTTGAGGCCCACCAGGATCACGCCGGTGACCAGCATGGTCAGCGCGCCGTGCAGCATCGCGGGGTTGAAGCGGGCCGTGCCCTGGCCCATCTGCTTCATCTGGGTGAGGAAGCCGCCCAGCAGGGAGGCGATACCGATGATGTGCAGACCGACGAAGACATGGGTGAGTACGTCCATGATTCCGGAGCCTAGCCGGGGCTATACCACCGCTCGGCACCCAGGTGGGCCACAAGCGGGGCATCGGTCAGGGGCCTGCGCGAAGGCTGTGTGGCCACGCGATGCGCGCGGCCACATACGGTCACCGTCCGGAGCACTTCCGCCAGTTGCGCACATTCCGTCACCAACCCGTGACGGTCAGGTTTAGCGTCCTTCGTCAGGTGACCGGCTCCCCACCGCCGTCCGGACCAGGGGCGGCAGTCGGACACCACCGCCGAGAAACCCGGCGGCGGTCCGCTCCCCCTGTGCGGGCCGTCGCCGGACCCTAAGGAGCCCCTTCGTGGCAGCTCACCGCAAGCCCAGACAGCGCGCGCTCAGCGGCGGTACGGCCCGTACCGCCGCCACCCTCGCCCTCGCCGGGGCCGCCACGGCGACCGCCTTCGACGGGACGGGCCACGCGGACCCCCGGCTCAGCCCGACCGAGGTGAAGTCCAAGGTCGACGCGCTCTACCGCGAGGCGGAGATCGCCGCCGAGAAGTACAACGGCGCCAAGGAGAAGGCGGACAAGGCCGAGGAGTCCCTGGGCGAGCTGCGCGACGAGGCGGCCCGCAAGACGGAGAAGCTCAACTCGGCGCGCGAGGGCCTCGGTTCGATCGCCGCGGCGCAGTACCGCAGCGGCGGCATCGATCCCGCCGTCCAGCTCGCGCTCTCCTCCGACCCCGACCAGTTCCTTGAGCGCGCCGCGCTCGCCGACCGTGCGGGCAGCCGCCAGGCCTCGGCCGTCAGCGGCGTACGCAAGCAGCTCCAGGAGATCGACCAGCTGCACAGCGAGGCCGACGGCACGCTCGACCGCCTCGAATCCCGCCAGGCGGAGCTGAGGAAGCACAAGAAGACAGTCAACGGAAAGCTGGACTCCGCCAAGCGGCTGCTCGCCCGGCTGACCGCCGAAGAGCGTGCGCGGCTCGCGGGCGACGGCGATCAGGACCGGACCTCCCGCGCCGCCGGCCGCGCCGCCGCCCTGGACGCCCCGGCGAAAGCCCCCAACGCCCGCGCGTCGACAGCCGTCTCCTACGCCTACAAGGCGCTCGGCAGCCCGTACGTATGGGGTGCCACGGGCCCCAACGCCTTCGACTGCTCCGGGCTCACCCAGGCCGCGTACCGCTCCGCGGGGGTCGCCCTTCCCCGTACGACGTACTCACAGATCGCGGCGGGCAACCGGGTCCCGCGCTCCCAACTGCAGCCGGGAGACCTGGTCTTCTTCTACCAGGGCATCAGTCACGTCGGCATCTACGTGGGCAACGGACAGATGATCCACGCCCCGAACCCGAGCGCGCCGGTGCGCCTGGCACCGATCAGCCAGATGCCGTTCGCGGGGGCCACGCGCGTGGCGTGAAGGGCCTCACGAAGCGTCTGAGCACCCCGAAGGTACTGTTCTGGCTCATGCCCCGCCGTACGCTGCCGCCCCCACCGCCGCCCGTCCACCTGCGCACCTGGCCGGACCGCAACGCGCTCCTCGCCGACCGCGGCATGGCACTCGAAGAGCTGCGCAGGCGGAGCCTGGGAGTTCACCGGCTGCTGCTGCTCTGGCTGTTGGGGCTCGGCGGCGTCATCGGGTGGTCGCTGCTCGCGCTGCCGATCCAGATGGTCGAGGACAAGGAGCCCATGGTCATCGTGTTCGGCCCGGTCTGCGCCGTCCTGGGCCTGGGGGCGCTCGTCCCCTCGGTGATCGGCATCGTCCTCGGCATACGCCAGGACCGGAAGATACGCGAACTCACCGACACCTGGCTCGCGTTGGACAGCCACCCGACGGCGGACTCCGCGCTCCGCTCCCCCGGCCTGAGCCTCTGCTGGCTGCTCGGTTCCTTCGTCCTGTGCGCGCTGGGCCTGTGGGCGTCCTTCGCTGCCGCCGCCTACGCCGAGCCGGGACGCGACTCGTACGGCGACGTCGTCCTCGGCATGGGCGCCGGCCTCGTCCTGTGGCTGACGGGCCTGGTCGGCGCCACCAAGGCGGTGGGCCACTACCGGTGGGCGGTACGGAAGTTGACCCCCGCCGCGGTCGCGGGCGGCGCGCACCGCTGAAGTCCGGCCGACCCCTCAGACCAGCCGCCGCGCCGTCGCCCATCGCGTCAGCTCGTGCCGGTTGGACAGCTGCAACTTCCTCAGCACCGCCGACACATGCGACTCCACCGTCTTCACGGAGATGAAGAGCTGCTTGGCGATCTCCTTGTACGCGTACCCGCGCGCGATGAGCCGCAGCACTTCGCGCTCGCGCTGGGTGAGGCGGTCCAGATCCTCGTCGACCGGCGGCGCGTCGGGGGGGGGGGCAGGGGCGGCGGGGCGCACACCGCGCCGCCCCCGGGACCACCCCACCCCCCCGCGCCCCCCGCCCCACGCAGCGAG
>NZ_JBHYIG010000010.1:0-68898 GCF_042740015.1 Streptomyces sp. NPDC059037 | reverse complement strand
TCCCGCGACCCCGGGCGCGAGCGCCCCCCCCAGCCCGCCGCGCGGGGGGGGGGGGGGGACCCTCTCCCCGGCCCGGGGCGGGGGCGCGCCCCCCGCGAAGGCGTCGAGGACGAACCCGGCGAGCCGCGGCGAGAACACCGCGTCGCCGTCCTGCACCCGGAAGACGGAGTCGACCAGATCGGTGCCGGTGATGGTCTTGGTGACATAGCCGCGGGCGCCGCCCCGGATGACTCCGATGACGTCCTCGGCGGCGTCCGACACGGAGAGCGCGAGGAACCGCACCGGGTTCTCGGCGTCGGACATCAACGGCGCGCAACGGCGAAGGACTTCGACCCCGCCGCCGCCCGGAAGGTGCACGTCGAGGAGCACGACCTCCGGACGCGTCGCCGTGATGACCGTGACCGCCTGATCCACATCGGCGGCCTCACCCACGACCTCGACGCCCGTGATCGCGGTCCTGCCGATCTCCGCCTGCACGCCCGTACGGAACATCCGGTGGTCGTCGACGAGGACGACACGCACCCGGCGGCCCTCCTGATCACCGCCGACGGCAGCACCGGCCGCATCGGCGGGCCGAGCCGATTCAGTCGGCACGGCCGACGTGTCCGGCACCACCGACGTGTCCGGTCCGGCCGCGGACGGGTCGGGCGCACCCTCTGATCCGCCCCTGGGCCCCACGGGCTCACTCGCGTCGCTCATGTCGTCGCCGTCCTCTCCATCTCCAGCTCGACTTCCGTGCCGCCCCCCGGCACCGCGCGCAGCCGCGCCGTGCCGCCGTTGCGCTGCATACGGCCGATGATCGATTCTCGTACGCCCATGCGGTCGTCCGGCACGGAATCCAGATCGAACCCGGGGCCACGGTCCCGGACGGACACGAACACGGTCTCCCCCTCAACTTCGGCGAAGACCTGCACCGCACCGCCCTCGCCACCGTACTTGGCGGCGTTCACCATCGCTTCCCGCGCGGCCTGCATCTGCGCGGACAGCCGGTCGTCGAGCGGGCAGTCGCCGACTATGACGACCTCGATGGGGACACCGTGCTTGTCCTCTACCTCCGCCGCGTTGCGCCGGACCGCCTCGGCGAGGGTGTCGGGCTCGTCGTCCTCGTCCTTGCCCGTGCCCTCCGGTTTGTAGAGCCATTGACGCAGGTCACGCTCCTGGGCGCGGGCCAGCCTGCGCACCTCTGAGGCGTTCTCCGCGTTGCGCTGGATCAGCGTCAGGGTGTGCAGCACCGAGTCGTGCACATGCGCGGCGACCTCCGCCCGCTCCTGGGCGCGGATCCGCATCAGGCGCTCCTCGGAGAGGTCCTGCATCATGCGTACGAGATAGGGGCCGGCGAGCAGGGCGACGCCGACGAGCACGGCGAGCGCCGCCTGCAGCACGGAGCTGAGGTGCGAGGTCGAGCCCTGCAGCACGACGATGCCGGAGACACCGGCACCGACGAGCAGCACCCCGGCCGCCGCACGGGCGATGGTGAGCGTGCGCCGACGGCGGCCGACCGCCATCCAGCGGGCCCGGCGCGCGTTGTCGGCCTGGCGCCAGACGAGGGCGACACCGGCGGCGACGAGCAGGGTCGGGACGAGATAGGCCTTGGTGGAACTGCCCAGGTCCACATTGCCGACGAAGACCATGGCGACGACGACCATCGCGAGCAGCGCGACGAGCTGCCCCTTGTCCGGCTTGCGGGCCACCAGCTTGCGGCGGCCGTCGGCCGTCGTCTCGGCGGTGACGGCGGAGGGCGCGCGCTGGGCATCGACACCGCCGACGCCCAGCGGCACGAAGAACCAGAACGCCGCGTACAACAGCGCGCCGAGGCCGTCCGCCATGAACAGGCCGACGAAGATCAGCCGCACCCAGACGACGGGCAGCCCGAGGTGCCCTGCGAGGCCGCGCGCGACTCCGCCGAGCCAACGACCGTCACCGCTGCGGTAGAGCTTTCGCAGCGGCCGCTCGTCTTCGATGGATACTGCTGCGGCTTCCGGCATGTCTCCGATATTCACACGCGTACGCGGGCGCGGGCATCAGGGTCGACCCCCGAGACTCCCCTGATCTCCGCCCCGGACGAACGGTGGCGGCAGGTCGGGGCAGGGGTGCGTCAGGGGTGATATCAGGGTTCGGCCAGGGTTGTTCCGACTGCCGTCGCGGCCTCCCGCCCGTCACCATGGACACATGACAGACGAGCAGCCCGCCGGGACGGGCCCGCAGGCCGCGCAGCGCGATCCGCTGTCCGCCACGGCACAGGAGCCGGGCGGGCCCGCGGGCGTGCGGAATTTCCGCCGTGACCGCCGGCAGAAGAAGCTGGGCGGCGTGTGCGCGGGGCTCGGGCGGCACTGCGACATGGATCCGGTGATCTTCCGGATCGGTCTCGCGGTCCTCTCGGTCACCAGCGGGCTCGGCCTTGTCTTCTACGGCTTCGCGTGGCTGTTCGTCCCCTTCGACGACGAGGAGGAGAACGAGGCGCGCAGGCTGCTCTCCGGCCGGGTCGACGGCCAGGCCCTGACAGCCGTGCTCTTCGCGCTCGTCGGCTGCGGAGTCTTCCTGTCCCTGCTGAACAACGGCGGGGCGCTGACCTTCGCCGCCGTCCTCGCCCTGCTCCTCGCGGGCGCGGGGTACTGGTCGCAGCAGCGCGGCCTGACCGACCCCGACCCGGTGGCGGCGCAGGCCGTCGCGGACGCACCTCCCGAGGCGAAGGCACCGCCGGTGGCCGGGGCGCCCTCGTGGTGGCGGGACCCGATCGTCAAGGACGGCACCCACGACGGGATCTCGGGCTATTTCTGGGGGCCGGAGGGCGTCACGGTCGAGTACCAGCCGGATCCGCCACACGGTCGGACACGGGAGGGCGAGCCTGCGGCTCCCGCCCCTCCGCCCAAGCCGCGCGGGCCGCGCTGGATCGGCGGCTCGGTCTTCCTGACGGCACTGCTCGCCGGCGGCCTCGGCACGGGCCTGACGTGGGAGGAGCAGGCACTCGGCACCAGCCTGCAGACCGGCCTCGCCTGCGCGCTCGCCGTCTTCGCGGTCGGCATCGCCGTCAGTGCCTTCGCCGGGCGTACGGGGGTGGGCTCGATCATCCTCGCGGTGATCACGGCGACGCTGCTCGCGGGCGCGGCCGCGCTGCCCAAGGACATCAGCACCACCTGGGCGCGCACGGACTGGAAACCGGCCACGTCGGAGCAGGTCCGGCCCAACTACGAACTGGGTACGGGCATCGGCACCCTCGACCTGAGCCGGGCCGGCCCCGGCAAGGATCAGACGGTGACGACGAGTGCCGAGGTGGGGGCCGGACAGCTGAAGGTGATCGTGCCGAAGGACAGCACGGTGAAGCTGAACGTCGAAGTCGGGGTCGGCGACATCCAGTTGCCGGACGACCGCGACGGAGATGTGGACATCGCTCCGGGCAAGGAGAAGACGGTGACGTTGGACCCGCCCGCGGGCAGCAAGGACGGCGGCACACTTGAGCTGAACGTCGAAGTGGGCATCGGACAGGCGGAGGTGACCCGTGCTACGTCATGAGTTCCATCCCGGCAAGCTGGTCCTGGGCCTGTTCCTGCTGATAGCGGCGATCGCCTACGCGGGTGACGCGGGCGGCCTCTGGGACACGCCGTGGTTCGTGGCGTTCCCCCTGTTGCTGGCGGGCCTGCTGCTCGGCGGCGCGGCGGCAGCCGTGGCCTACGGCATACGCGGCTGCCCCGGCCACCGCTCGACGCGTCACTCGACGCGGCATTCGACCGACCGCTCAGCCGACCCTTCGACCGACCTCCCGGCGGACCACATACCCGGCCGCCCGGCGGACCGGTCACCCGACGACTCCACGGACGGCTGACGGACGTCCAGGCGACGTACGGCCGGGCGTCCGGCCAGGTATCCGGCCGAGCGCCTGGGTGAGCCCCGGGGCTAGACGAGCCCCGAGGCGCGCCTGCGCCGGGTCGCGAGCATCGCGTCGGCCGAGAAGATGGACGCCCCGGCGAGGATCAGGGGCAGCCAGGCCATCAGGTACGCCAGGTCGTTGCCGTAGTAGTAAGGCTCGGTGGACCAGCTCACGGTCAGCCAGAGGCTGAGCGAGATCAGCGCACCGCCGAGCGCCGCGATCCGGGCGAAGAGGCCGACCAGGGTGCCGATGCCGACGGCGAGTTCACCGAGGGCGATGGCGTAGCCGAAGCCGACGGGGCTCTTGAGGGAGAGGTCGACGAGGGCCGGGATGGCGGAGATGTCGCGGACGCCCTCCATCATCTCGCCGATGGACCCGGCGCCGCTTGCGGACATGAACGCGCTGTCGGTGATCTTGTCCAGGCCTGCGTAGATGAAGGTGACGCCGAGGAAGACGCGGAGCGGGAGCAGGGCATAGCGGGAAGCGCTCTCCCTCCAGCCGGTGCTTCTGACGTGGCTGGTGTGGCTGTCGGTACGCATGCCGTGAGCCATCGCTCTCGCCGCCTCTCCCGTTGACCGTCTCGCCCATTGACCCGTCATCAGACGATACGTACGAAGAGGGGGCTCTGCTCAGTGGCGTACACCGAATTCGCGAGAACAGATCCGTTGCCGTGCCGGGCTCATCGGTCGATGACTCGGTCCGTGGTGGGGGATGTGGTGCGGGCCGTGGTGCGGGCCGTGGCTCAGTCCGTGACGTCGATCGTGCACCGGTTCGTCTCCACCCCCGCCGCGGTGATCACCTGGACGTCGACGCGGCCCGGCTCCACGTCGACCGGGACGGGGACGGTCAGCGCCGCGTCGGTCGGGTTGGTGAATCCGCCGGGCACGGGGACGAGCGGCACATGGACGTGGACCGTTCCGATGCGGACGACCATACGGGCGAGACGGTCGGCGCTCTGCGCGCCCGGGGGCACGAATCCGGCGCCGCGGATCTCGATGTCGTCGCCGGTGCGGATGGGGGCGTCGAGGTCGCCGGCCTCGCGGGCCCGCACCACGGAGAGGATCACGGGGCGGCCGCCCTCGGCGTACTTGCCCGCCAGGTATGTCGCCGCCGACACCAGGACGAGGAGCGCGAGGCCCCACGGCAGGTCGGGCAGCTGTTCGGGGCGGCGCGCGAGCCGTACCGCGGCGAAGACGATCGCGACGGCGCTGACCAGGACGTACTGCGTATCCGCGAAGCTGCCGCGGCCCGCGTCGTCGGTGAGCAGATCGGCGGCTCGGGGCCGGTGGGCCGGGACCTTCTGCAGCCGCTGGCCGAGGACCCGCAGGCCCACCACACGGCGGACGAGCACGGCGACCCCGCACACCACGGCGAGGACGGTCACGGCTCCGGCGGCGCGGGCGATTTCGAGACCGGCGATCAGCTCGTCCCGCTGCCGGTGCCCGGAAGCGCCGGCCAGCTGCCCGGCGAGGACGAGCACGGCGAAGACGACGAGGAGGGTCCAGCAGGCCGCCACGGCACGGGAGGTGGAGAGGCGGTTGTCCTCGCCGATCACCGGCGCGAGGACGCCGCCGCGCGCCCGGTGCAGATGTCCGGCGCCGGTCAGCAGGCCGCCGACGATCACGGCCGACAGGAGCCCGGCCGTGCGGGCGAGCGTCCAGCCGGTGCCGATCGCGGTGAGCGCCTGGACCAGGAGCAGCACGCCCACGGTTCCCCAGACGACACCGAGGGTGCGCTGCCGGAGCAGGCCGAGCCAGGCCTCGCCCTCGGCGCGGCCGCGTTCGGCGACGGCGCGCGCGGACTGGGTCAGTTCGTCCGACACCCACTGCCGGGAAGCGCCAGCGGAGTGCGCGACCGCCGCGGGAAGCCCTTCCCCGGCGGCCAGCTCGTCGCGCTTGGCGAGGAACTCGGCCACGGCCCGCCGGTGTCCCTCGCGCGCACCGTGCGGGCAGTCACCGCACGCGCAGCCACCCCCGTGCGCGCCCTGCCGAGCCTCCTGCACCGCCACCGCGTACGCCGCCTTCCCCGCCCTCGTCCGAGCACCGATCCGTGAAGCACCGATCCGTGAACTTCCTTGCGATGAAAGGGGATTGTGCCGTACGGGAAGTCGATCGGGTCCCTCGGGTCAGGTCAGCGCGGGTGAGGCCGGCGCGCCGGGGTTGACGGAGGGGAGCAGCGGCTCAGGTCAGCAGATCCGGTTCGCTGCGGCTGATGTCCTGCCACAGGGGCTGGTAGTTGATCCACGCCACCAGATCGCTGCCGAGTTGTTCGCGCGTCGCCACGGCCTGCTTGTGGCCGATCAGGACCGGGCGGCCCGCGGCCCGTGCGCTCAGCTGGACCTGGCAGGAGCGTTCCAGGGTGAGGAACCACCAGGCGGCGGCGTCCACGGAGTCGCCGACCGTGAGAAGTCCGTGGTTGCGCAGGATGACGGCCTTGTGGTCGCCGAGCGCGGTCGCGATGCGCCGCCCTTCCTCCGCGTCGACGACGACACCGGTGTAGCCGTCGTACAGCGCGTGGCTCTCGTAGAAGGCGCAGGACTCCTGGGTGATGGGGTCGAGGAGTTCGCCGAGCGTGGAGAGCGCGCGGCCGTGCAGCGAGTGGCAGTGGGCGACGGCGACGACGTCGGGCCGCGCCAGATGCGCCTGCGCGTGGACGGTGAACGCCGCCTGGTTGACGTGGTGGCGGCCCTCGACGACCTGCCCCTCCGCATTGGCGAGGACCAGATCGCCCACGGTGATGTGCTTGAAGGGCATCCCGAAGGGGTTCACCCAGAAACAGTCGTCGTACTCCGGGTCGCGCGCCGTGATGTGCCCGGAAACCCCGTCCTCGTATCCGAGCCGGCCGAAGAGCCGCAGCGCCCCGGCGAGCCGCTCCTTGCGGTACCGCCGTTCGTCCGCCATCGAGTCATGGACGGGCGGCATCGCGAACTGCAGCCGTTCGACGGGTATCGGTGTGGGCGCCTGCATGGTTCCTCCATCCCTCGCTGTACGGAGCGGAAGTTACCGCCGGTCAGCGCAGGAAGACAGGGGGTCCCTGTGAAGAGAGTGCGCAATCGGGATGCGAAGCCGGACAGAGGATGTCGGGTATCGGCGCCACACTCGCCGTATGACATCGAGCCGTATGACATCAAGCCGTATGACATCGAACTGGGCAGCCTTCGCCGCGGCAGAACCCGACTTCGCACGGACCGCCGAGGAGCGCTTCGGCCTCTTCACCCACCACGTCATCGCCACGCTCCGCAAGGACGGATCGCCGCGCACCACGGGGCTCGAAGTCCGTTTCCTGTACGGCGAGTTGTGGCTCGGCATGATGCCGAACTCGATGAAGGCGCTCGACCTGCGCCGCGACCCGCGCTTCGCGCTCCAGGCCAATCCGGGACCGGGCACGGAGATGGCGGGCGGCGACATCCGGATCGCCGGGCGGGCCATCGAGGTGGAGGACCCCGAGACCGTCGCGCGCTATGCCGGGGAGGTCGGACCGCCGGAGCCGTTCCACCTCTTCCGCACGGAGCTGACGGAAGTGGTCCGTACGTACATCGAGGACGAGAAGTACCTGGCGGTGCAGCTGTGGAAGCCGGGTGCGCCCGCGCGGACGACCAGGCGGACCTGACGTACGGGAACGGCGCCGCCCACAGAAGTGGACGGCGCCGTTTCAGCCCTGCGGGAAGCTCCGCGGCAGGACCCGCGGGACTACTCCCACTCGATGGTGCCCGGCGGCTTGCTCGTCACGTCGAGGACGACGCGGTTGACGTCGGCGACCTCGTTCGTGATGCGCGTCGAGATCTTCGCGAGGACCTCGTACGGAAGGCGCGACCAGTCGGCGGTCATGGCGTCCTCGGAGGAGACGGGCCGCAGCACGATCGGGTGGCCGTACGTCCGGCCGTCGCCCTGCACGCCCACGCTGCGCACATCCGCGAGCAGCACGACGGGGCACTGCCAGATGTCACGGTCGAGACCGGCGGCGGTCAGCTCCTCGCGGGCGATCGCGTCGGCGTCGCGCAGGAGGTCGAGACGGTCCTTCGTGACCTCGCCGACGATACGGATGCCGAGGCCGGGGCCCGGGAAGGGCTGGCGCTGGACGATCTCGTCCGGCAGACCGAGCTCCTGCCCGACCATCCGCACCTCGTCCTTGAAGAGCTGGCGCAGCGGCTCGATCAGCTGGAACTCGAGGTCCTCGGGGAGGCCGCCCACGTTGTGGTGGGACTTGATGTTGGCGGTGCCGGTGCCGCCGCCGGACTCGACGACGTCGGGGTAGAGCGTGCCCTGGACGAGGAACTCGACGGGCTGGTCGCCCGGCGCCTCGGCCACGATCTCCGCCTGCGCCTGCTCGAAGACGCGGATGAACTCGCGGCCGATGATCTTCCGCTTCTGCTCCGGGTCGGAGACACCGGCGAGCGCGTTCAGGAACCGCTCCTGCGCGTCGACGACCTTGAGCTGCACGCCCGTCGCCGCGACGAAGTCCTTCTCGACCTGCTCGGTCTCGCCCTTGCGCATCAGACCGTGGTCGACATACACGCAGGTCAGCTGCGAGCCGATGGCCTTCTGCACCAGCGCGGCGGCCACGGCGGAGTCGACGCCCCCGGAGAGGCCGCAGATCGCGCGCTTGGTGCCGACCTGCTCGCGGATCGCGGCGACCTGCTCCTCGACGATGTTGCCGGTGGTCCAGTCGGGCTTCAGGCCGGCGCCGCGGTAGAGGAAGTGCTCGAGCACCTGCTGGCCGTGCGTGGAGTGCATGACCTCGGGGTGGTACTGCACGCCGTACAGCTTCTTCTCGTCGTTCTCGAAGGCCGCGACCGGCACGACGTCCGTGGACGCGGTGACGGAGAAGCCCTCGGGCGCCGCGCTGCACGCGTCGCCGTGCGACATCCACACGGACTGCTCGGCCGGGGTGCCCTCGAAGAGCGTCGAGCCGGGCTTGGAGACGGCAAGCGGCGTACGGCCGTACTCGCGGGCGCCCGTGTTGTCGACGGTGCCGCCGAGGGTGGTCGCCATCAGCTGGAAGCCGTAGCACATGCCGAAGACGGGGACTCCGGCCTCGAAGATCGCGCGGTCCAGGCGCGGTGCCTCGTCCGCGTACACCGACGAGGGGCCGCCGGAGAGGATGATCGCGGCGGGGTTCTTCGCGAGCATCTCGGAGACCGGCATCGTGCTCGGCACGATCTCGCTGTAGACCCGGGCCTCACGGACACGTCGGGCGATGAGCTGGGCGTACTGCGCTCCGAAGTCGACGACCAGAACGGTGTCGGGAGCGGCGGCAGCGGGGGACGCTGATGGCACGGCGGCGGCCTTCCGGCGTTGAGCGTGAGCTGGGGCTCAGTGCGTGTGGCAAGGGGTCTGTTTTGTCGATTCTAACGGGCGCGTGAGTACTCCCTTCGTCGCATCCGACGGGAGCCCGTCCTCACGGGCCGGCGCCGGGGGGGGCGTCTCAGCATCCGAGCCGCGACGCAACCCGTGTTGACCGGGCACGCGCGCCTGGGGGCATACTGACCTCGTGACCAAGCACCTCAGCTTCCTCTTTACCTATGGCAACCGGCCCGCCGGCTGCCATGGTCGAGCTGCTTGATCCACTGACAAGCGACTTCCCAGGCGCCCCGGGCCGACAAGGCCCGGGGCGCTCTGTCATTCCGGACCTTGTCGCTCCGGGGCCGCCTCCCCATCCGACGAGGAGCCCCAGATGAGCACCGCCACCACCACCGCCACGACCGCCGCCACGACCGAGAAGACGGGCGCCCGCACCCCCGAGGCAGCCGATGTGATCGAGAACGCCCGCGAGCGGATCGACGCGCTCGACGACCGCATCATCGGCCTCGTCCAGGAACGGATGGCCGTGTCCTCCGTCATCCAGGAGGCCCGGATCACCTCGGGCGGCCGCCGCGTGAATCTCTCCCGCGAGATGGAGGTCCTCGGCCACTACAGGGACGCGCTCGGCAAGCCCGGCACGTCGCTCGCGATGACGCTCCTCGAGCTGTGCCGCGGCCGCGTCTGAACCGCGCCCCGGACCGCCGCGCCGCCTGCCGCCCGGGGCCTCCGGAACCTTGTGCCACCGGACCTGAGTTCGGGTCCGCTCTCACCCGTACGGCGCGTGACCGGTTCCGGAGGGGCTTCGTTGGTCCCGATGTCCGTGCCAGCCAGGGGCGGGCACGGGAAAACCACGCGTGGCTCCGCTGGAGCGATGAGGCGCACACACCGTGTACGCCGTGGGACCTCGCTCCAGAGACGTGACCGGACGGCAGGGGACAGCAGCCCGGTCACCCAAGAGAACGGTCGGCTTCGGGGACGCCCGAAGCCGGCCGGCCTCCGTCCCCCAAAGCGTCCTCGAAGCGTCCCCCAATACGTCCCCCAATACGTCTCCCAAGCCGTCCCCAACCGTCCCGCAGCCCCCAGCCGACCCGGCCGTCCCGTCGAGAACCCCGAGCTGTCCCTGTTCGTCTAGATCTGGTCGAAACGGTTGCGCAGGCAACGGCAGATCCAGCACGATGCGTAGAGGTACGGGCCGCAGACGCGGCACTCCACAATTCCATTGCCAATGGTCGATACCACGTGAGCGCCCCTCGTGCGCCGGGTCGGCCACCGGCGCCCCGCAGACTCGCGGCGCACTCCCCCCGGCGCCGCTCCGCGGCACCGACGCTGCCCTGACGTCGGTGCTGACAGCCAAGGGCCCCGCGGATCCGTCCCGCGGGGCCCTTCGCTCTGCGCCGACCGCGCCTCAGCCAGCGGTGGGGGCTACTTCTCCACCTTCGCCAGCTGCGCGTCGACGATCGCATCGGCAACCTCGGGGTCGCCCTGCCTGGCGGACTTCACGGCCTCCTGGTCGAAGATGTTCGACGCGTGGAAGGACATCAGCGTCGAGCCGCTGCGTACGACGGTGACCTTGTCCCGGGCCAGGAACTCACCCGCGCGGCTCGCGAGCTTGAACGAGACGGACTCGTCGCCGCCGACCGAAGCCGGCTGCGGCCGCACGCCGAAGTACCGGTGACCGCCGACCCCGAAGGTGGCGCACTTCTTCGACTTCGACGCGGACCGCAGGGTGTCCATCGTCTTCTCGGCGCCGGCCTTGTCGTACGCGAGGAGTTCGACGTCGGTCGTCGTGGCGTCGTCGACGTCGGTGCTGCTCAGCGTCCGAACGACCTGCGCCTTCGCGCCCTCGGGTGCGGTGGCCCTGAGCATGTCCGACAGCGAACGGCACTCGCCGGGACGCACGGCAGCCGAGGGCGGCGCGGTCTTGTCCGCGGACGACCCAGACGCATCGGACGCCTTCTCCACCTTGTACTTCTTGACGTCACCCGTGGCGAGAGCGGACTTCTCCAGCTTCTCGGCGGCCGAGGTCCCGGCGGCACCCGCGGACTTCGACGGCTTCTTGCCGCCGGAACCGCCATCGCCCTTGCCGTCGCCGCTTCCGCTGCACGCCGCCGTCAGGCCGAGTGCCGCCACCACCGAAACGGCCACCACGCCGCGTGACACAGCTGACTTCACGTTCCCGGTCCCCGTTCTTTCTTCCTGTCGCACCATGCGGAGTCACCCGCACCCCTCGTACGACGGAAGATCATCGCGCCTGGTTCCGCCTCGATGGGCACGGCCCTCGTACGAGCTAGCCCCACATCCAGAAGCGGAACGGGCTCAGGAACACGATGGCCAGCGCCATGCCGCCCACCACGATCACCACGCTCCACACCCTGCGGCTGCGCTCCGAACGGGCGCTGCGGCGCGGCCCCGTGGGCGCGGACCGCCACTCGTCGGGCCGCCATGCCCCGGCGGCACCCTCCCCCTGCGCGGCCTTGCGCTTTCTGCGTCGACGGCCCAACGCCCGTGAGTCCGCCGCCTGTTGGCGCGCCGCCTCCTCGTCAAGGCGCCGCAGCCGTTCGGCCACCATGCGCGCCCGCGCGGACGGCTCCTTCGGCGCGGACGTACGGATGTCGCGCAGGCTGTCGCGCTCGAACCGTTCCCACACCTCGTCGGGTATGTGCTCCGGCATCTCGTCCGGCACTGTCACGCAGCCCCCTCCTACCGCCCCTCGCCCGGCGGCGGTTCGCCGTCGGGCGGAGGAATTTCTACGGCACCCCGCGACAACCGCACAAGCCATGTGATTCAAGCCACATAAGAATTATGTGAGTTCCAGGACAACCATTCACAGGGGACGCAGGTCATGCATGCGTAACAACGGCCACACCCGCGTCCCCACCGCGGAGGCCTCCACCTCCGTACTGCTCACCAGGCAGTACGCCGGACTTCCTGAGGTCTTCATGAAGCTTCGCCGTGTCATGGCCGCCGCGGCCGCGACCGCTGCCATTGCCCCGATCGCGTTGCTGTCGGCCCCTGCCGCCTTCGCGACCGAGGACACCACCACTTCGTCTCCGAGCGCGACGGCCACCGAGACGGCCGAGCCCTCCGAGACGGCATCCCCGTCCGAGACGGCCGAGCCCACGGAGACTGCGGCCCCGTCCGAGACGGCCGAGCCCACCGAGACGGCTGCCCCGACGGAGACGGCCAAGCCCTCCGAGACGGCGACCGCGACCGAGAAGCCCACCGAGACGGCCAAGCCGACCGAGGAGCCCACCGAGGCCCCCACGGACTGCCCGGTCGACGACGAGGGCGTCGACGTCGACTCCAAGCTGGAGCTCGGACTCTCGGGTCTGCCCGGCAAGATCGTCGCCGGCAGCGGCTGGCACCAGTTCAAGCTGACCGCGTCGAACCCGAGCGACGAGGACCTCGGCGAGGTCCAGTGGCTGGCCGCCGTGGACAACTGGTCGGACAGCGAGGACGAGCAGGACTGGCTCGCCAACTACGCGCAGATCCAGTACTTCAACCCGGACTCCAAGTCCTGGGAGTCCATCGCGGACGAGGTCACGGGCGGTCTCTACTTCGGTGCCACGGAGCTGGGCGCCAAGGAGAAGGTCGACATCAAGCTGCGCGTCAACATCAGCGCCAAGGCCCCGGCCGGCGACGGTTACGCGCTCGGCCTCGGCGGCTACCTGGACTCCGAGGCGAACTGCGTGCACAACGCCTTCGCGTTCTACGAGTTCACGGTCCTGAAGGCCGGCAGCAGCAACGAGAACCCGGGTGAGGCCGAGGAGAAGCCGGGCCAGGACGGCAAGAAGCCGCAGGGCGGCAAGGCGCCGCAGGGCGGCACCAACGAGATCCCGGCCACCGGCAACCTCGCCGAGACCGGCTCCAGCTCGATGCTGCCGACCATCGGTCTCGTCGGCGGTGTCGCCGTCGTCGCCGGTGCGGGCGCCGTCTTCATCGTCCGCCGCAAGAAGGCCGACGCCACCGCGTAAGCGCGGTACGCCGCACAGCGGTACACCGCACCGCGGTACGCCGTCTCGCGACGGCACCTGAGCACGCGAAAGGACCTGCGCTCGGAGGGGGGCGCAGGTCCTTTCGCGTACGTACGTTCAACAGGGCGCGGGCGCTACTTCTTCGCCGGTACCGCCGGCATCCCCAGGAACGGCAGCTTCAGCGCGCCGAACGCGTCGTCCGGCACCGCGGGGGTCCTCGGCTCGACGGCCGCGAGACGTACGTACGCCGTGCCCTGTGCGGGACGGGTGTCCTCGCCGCCCTTGTTGGGCCAGAAGGACATCGCGCGCTCGGCCTGCGCGGTGATCGTCAGGGACGGGTTCACGCCGAGGTTCGCGGAGACCGCGGCGCCGTCGACGACCGAGATGCCCGGGTGGCCGTAGAGGCGGTGGTAGGGGTCGATGACTCCGGTGTCGGCGGAGTCGCCGATCGGGCAGCCGCCCAGGAAGTGCGCGGTCAGCGGGGTGCCCATCAGCTCGCCGACGTTCGACCCCGCGAAGCCGTTGATCTCCTTGGCGAGCAGCGTCGCGGCCTCGGTGGCCTCGCGGATCTGGTTCGGATTGGGCGCGCCGTGGCCCTGCCGGGCGGTGAGCAGGCCCTTTCCGATGCCCTTCTCCTTGCGGTACGTGATCAAGGAGTTGTCGAGGGACTGCATGACCAGGCCGATGATGGTCCGCTCCGACCAGCGCCGGTTGGAGAGCGAACGGACCATCAGCCAGGGGTGCTTGGCGACGTTCCCGAGCCAGCCCGCCACGCGCGCCTTCGCGCTGTAGGGGACCTGGAGGATCGTCATGCCGCCCATCGCGTTGGACTTCTTGCCGTAGCGGACCGGCTCGATGTGCGTGGAGTCGTTCGGGTGGATCGACGAGGTGATCGCGACGCCCTTGGTGAAGTCCGGCTTCGCGCCGCCGTGTGCCTTGCGGTAGCGGCGGTCGGTGGTCTGGGCGCCCACCAGGGCCTCGGAGTTGGTGCGGGTCAGCGCGCCGAGCTTCGGGGAGATGTGCGGCAGCAGCCCGTTGTCCTTCATACGGTGCAGGAGCGTCTGCGTGCCGTAGGTGCCCGCGGCGACGACGACCTTGCGGGCCGTGAACGTCCGGCCCTTGCCCTTGCGCTTGGCGTCGGTGGGCAGGGTGGCGACGGCGAATCCGCCCCGCGAGTCCTCGGTGACGGTGACGACGGACGTCATCGGGTGGATGACGGCGCCGGCCTTCTCCGCCAGGTAGAGGTAATTCTCGTTGAGGGTGTTCTTCGCGCCGTGACGGCAGCCGGTCATGCACTCGCCGCACTCGGTGCAGGCCTTGCGCGAGGGGCCCGCGCCGCCGAAGTAGGGGTCGGGAACTTCCTGGCCCGGCTCGGCCGTTGAAGATCCTGAGGCGTCCTGCTCGTCTCCGAAGAAGACGCCGACCGGCGCCATGTGGAAGCTGTCGCCCACTCCCATGGCCTGGGCGGTCGCCTTCAGGTGGATGTCGGACGGTGTCGTGGTCGGGTTGAGCCGCACCCCGAGCATGCGCTTGGCCTGCTCGTAGTAAGGGCTGAGCTCGTCCTGCCAGTCCGTGATGTCCTTCCACTGCGGGTCGTTGAAGAACGGCGCGGGGGGTACGTAGAGCGTGTTCGCGTAGTTGAGCGAACCTCCGCCGACGCCCGCCCCCGCCAGCACCATCACATTGCCCAGCAGATGGATGCGCTGGATTCCGTAGAGGCCGAGCGCCGGTGCCCACAGGTAGTTCTTGAGGTCCCAGGAGTTCTTCGGGAGCGCATCGCGGGTGAAGCGACGGCCCGCTTCGAGTACGCCGACGCGGTAGCCCTTCTCCGTCAGCCGCAGGGCGGAGACGGAACCGCCGAAGCCGGAGCCGACGACGAGGACGTCGTAGTCGTACGACGCCTCGTCGTACCCTCCCGCCTCGCTGTCCGGCTGTTTCTGGACAGAGCTCTCCTGTGACATCGACTCTCCTCGTTGAGAACTAACGCACTAGCGAAGCCGCAGCGACTTCATGACCTTCAGGCTCAGGCTCATGAACGCCGCGTACTTCTCGTCGTCCATGCCGAAGGACGGCGCGAGCGGGATCAGACGCTGGTGCGCGACGGTCTGCGCCTCGGTGTACTTGAGGATGCCCTCGGAGCCGTGGCGGCGGCCGAGACCGGAGTCCTTCATGCCGCCCATCGGGGACTGCACGCTGCCGTAGGCGGGCGCGAAGCCCTCGTTCACGTTCACCGTGCCGGTGCGCAGACGGGCGGCGATCTTGCGGCCGCGGCTGCCGTCCTTCGTCCAGACCGAGGAATTGAGGCCGTACGACGTGGAGTTGGCGAGCTCGACCGCTTCGTTCTCGTCGGTGAAGCGGTAGATGGAAACGACCGGGCCGAAGGTCTCCTCGGCGCAGACCGCCATCGGGGACTCGACGCCGTCCAGGATCGTCGGCTCGAAGAAGAAGGGGCCGATGTCGGGCCGGGCGACACCGCCGGCGACGAGCGTGGCGCCCTTGGCGACCGCCTCCTCGACATGCCGCTTGGTGGTCTCCAGCTGGCGCTCGCCGACCAGCGAACCCATCTCGGCGCCGTACGCGAGGGACTTGCCGAGCCGCATCGCCTTCGTCCGCGCGGCGAAGCGCTCCACGAACTCGTCCGCGATCGACTCGTGGACGTACAGCCGCTCGATGGAGATGCACAGCTGACCGGCGGACGAGAAGCAGGCGCGCACGGCGCCCGCCGCGGCCTTGTCGACGTCGGCGTCGTGCAGGACCAGCATGGCGTTCTTGCCGCCGAGTTCGAGCGAGACGCCGACGAGACGGCCCGCCGCGCCCTGGGCGACCTCGCGGCCGGTGCGGGTGGAGCCGGTGAACGAGACGTAGTCGGCGTGCTTGACGATCTCGGGGCCGACGACCGGTCCCTCGCCTATGACGACCTGGAAGACCTCGGCGGGCAGCCCGGCCTCGATGATCAGGTCACGCGCCCACAGGGCGGTCAGGCAGGTCTCCGTGTCGGGCTTCATCACCAGCGCGTTGCCCGCGACCAGGGCCGGGAGCGCGTCACCGATGGACAGCTCGAAGGGGTAGTTCCAGGGCGCGATCTGGCCGACGACGCCGCGCGGCTGCCGGTTCTCGGTGACCTTCGTGAGGGTCGGTACGACGCCGGTGTGCCGCTTGGGGTTCAGATACGCGGGGGCCTTGCGGCCGTAGTGCCGGGCGGCGACGGCGACGGCCTGCAGCTCCTCGTGCGCGTGCAGCCGGGCCTTGCCGGTCTCCAGCTGGATGAGGTCGAGGACCTCGGCCTGGCGCTGCAGCACCAGGTCGTGGAAGCGGAGCAGGACGGCCGCGCGCTGCCGGACCGGGGTGCGCTCCCAGGCGACCTGGGCGACCCGGGCCCGCTCGAAGGCGGTGGCCACGTCCTCGGGGGTGGACTCGGGCAGGTCCGCCAGCTTCTCGCCGGTGAACGGCGTGTGGTTGGCGGTCCGCCCCGAACCGACGACGTCCCGGGTGAGCTGCGCGATCAGCTCGGGCGTCACCACGTCGGCGGCGGTGCGCGCGCCTTCGGGGGCGGTGGCTGTCGGGTTCGTTCCGAGGGGCGCTGCGGTGGCCTGCGAGTCCGTCATGGGGCAGAGCGTAGGCCCAGGTCAACGTTTTGGGTACCCGTCGGTAATCAGCTTTCACCGGGCACACACACAGTGCCAGCGATCGCTGGCGGCAAAGCCCCTGATCAGGGGCTTAAGCAGAGTTGATCAAGTCAGCCCATCAATTTCGGGAGCCGCCGACCAGCGGGCTCCCCACGCCGAGCCGCTCGCGCGCCGCCTTGAACAGGTCGGTGCCCTGCTTCTCGTACGTCTTGACGCCCTTGGGCATCCGCACCATCAGGTCGTAGTGCTCCCCGGCGTCCGTGACGATCAGGAGGTGCAACTCGCGGGTGACGACCGGCTCGACCAGGTCCTCCTCCGCGCTCTCCGTGTACGTGGCGTCGAGCAGGGCCGCGTCCTGGCCGTGGAAGCTGGTCGGGGTGGTCTCGGTGTTCACTTCTTCGTAGGGGGCGCCCTCGAACTCCTTGGCCTCGGCGTTCGCCCAGGTCATGGCGGGGGTGGCGGCGGTTGCCGGCTTGGTGACGCGCAGCGAGACCGCGCCGTCGGGCTCGGAGTACTCGACGATGGGGTTGGCCGGGTCGCGGATGATCTCGGTGTACGTGGCGGGGACGGAGATCTCGGCGTCGACCTTGGGCTCCTTGTGGACGGTCCAGTCGCCGCCGCCCGAGGGGCTCGCCTCGCCCTTCTCCTTCTTGTCGTCGTCCGGCTTCTCGCTGCCGTCCTTCTTGCCTGTGTCCGCCTCCACCTTCGTATCACCGCCGTCGCCCAGCGAGGTGCCGAGCCAGACGCCACCTCCGACCAGTACGACGCCCAGGAGCACGGCGGCGATCAGGCGCCCCTTGGCGCGCGCGGGCGGCTTGGCGGCGGGCTCGGCCGAGGCGGTCTCGCCCGCGTCCGGTGCGGGCCGTGGAGCGGGGGTGAGGCGCACCGTCCCCACGTCGTCCGACAACTCCCGCAGCCCCGAAGGATCCTGGGCCACCTCGCCGTCGAAGGGCTCCGGCAGCGGCCGGCCCTCCGCCGCCGCCTCCAGGGCGAGCGCTACCTCGGACGCGGCGGGCCGCAGCGCGGGGTTCCTCGACAGCAACCGCTCGATCAGCGGGCCCAGTTCGCCCGCCCTGACCGGCGGCGGCACCTCCGCCGAGAGCACGGCCGCCAGGGTGGACTCCAGCGTCGTACGCCGGAAAGGGGACCAGCCCTCCACGGCCGCGTAGAGCAGCACGCCAAGGGACCACAGGTCGGACTCGGGGCCTGCCGTGCTGCCCGACATCCGCTCGGGCGCGATGAATTCGAGCGAGCCGACGAACTCGCCGCTGACCGTGAGCGACTCCTCGCCCTGGATGTGCGCGATCCCGAAGTCGGTGAGGACGACACGGCCGTGCGGCCCGATGAGTACGTTCGCGGGCTTCACGTCACGGTGCACGATGCCCCTGGCATGCGCGGCGGCCAGCGCGCCCACCACCGCGAGGCCGATCCGCGCGGACTCGGCGGGCGGCAGCGCGCCCCGCTTGAGCAGCTCGTGCAGCGAATCGCCGCGGATCAACTCCATGACGATCCACGGCAGTTCGTCCTCCACGACCACGTCGTGGATCGCCACCGCCGCCGGATGCTCCACCTGCGCGGCGGCCCGCGCCTCCCGCTGCAGCCGGGCGTACATGCGCCGCTGCGCCGCGTCGTGCGGATCCCCCGGCAGCCGGGGCTGCTTGACCGCGACGTCCCGCCCGACCAGCTCGTCGACGGCACGCCATACGGTGCCCATGCCGCCGGAGCCGATGCGTTCCGCGAGGCGGTAGCGGCCGCCGATCAGACGTCCCCCGTCATCGGCCATGCCGGGTCAGGGCTTCGCGATCTTCAGGTTCGCGATGGCGGCCTTGGCGACCTCACGACCGCGCTCCACGAAGTCGCCCTTGCCCGGGTAGTCGATCCAGAGCTTGTACATGTCGCCGGACTTGTCCTTGAAGTAGAAGACCTTGGCCTCGCGCGGCTTCATCGTCTCCGAGTCAGAGTCGTCGACATAGGTGACCGTGTTCTCGGCGGACTCCTTGCCCTCGTACGAGGTCTTCTCCGTCTTGCTACGGGGAGCGGGCTGCTCCGCCATGCCGCTCTCGTCGCCGTTCTTGATCTTGTCGGCGTCGCTGTACGCCTGCGCGGCCGGTGACCCCGCGATCTCGCCGATGCTGTCCTCGGACTTCTTCTCCAGGTACAGGGTGATCGAGATCGCGGTGCTCGGGTCGGTGTAACTGACCCAGTGCTCCGTCTTGTCGATGCCGTCCGGCACGGACTTCACATAGTCCGGGGGCGCCGCCACCGTCGCGCCCAGCGCCTTCTCCTCGTGCTTCTTCCAGTCGTCCGCGGCATCCGCCGCGAACGGGTTCATGGCCACCAGGACACCGGCGACCACCGCCGCGACGACCACCGCACCGATGCCGATGAGCCCCTTGCGCCCGATCGTGACGCCCTTGGCCCCACCGGAATCACCACTGACCTGCACCACCCGCGTCGGCGCCACCTGCGGAGGCCGCACCGCCTCCTCCAGGAGCGTGCGGATCTGCCCGGCGTTAGGGCGCTGGGCCGGCTCCTTGGTCAGGAGGCGGTTGATCGCGTCCGCCAGGGGGCCCGTGGCCGAGGCGGGGGCCGCCGGTGTCGCGTTCAGGACCGACTGCAGGGTCGCCGGCGTGTTGTTGCGGCGGAACGGCGAGACGCCCTCCGTCGCCGCGTACAGGACGACGCCGAGCGACCAGAGGTCGGAGGCCGGGCCGGGGCGCTGGCCCAACACCCGTTCCGGGGCGATGAATTCGGGAGAGCCGACGAAGCCGCCGGTGTCCGTCAGGTTCGTCTCGCCCTCGATCTGCGCGATGCCGAAGTCGGTGAGCACGACACGGCCGTGCGAGCCGAGCATCACGTTGTCCGGCTTCACGTCGCGGTGCAGGATGCCCGCCTGGTGGGCGGCGTCAAGGGCGTTGAGCACCTCCAGGCCGACGCGGGCGGCCTCGCCCGCGCCCAGGGTGCCCTCCTGGAGCGCGGCGCCCAGCGAGCGGCCCTGGACCAGCTCCATGACGATCCACGGCTGGCCGTCCTCCACGGCCACGTCATGGACGTTGACCACGGCAGGGTGGTCGAGGCGGGCCGCGGCGCGCGCCTCGCGGCGCATCCGCTCGAATGCGTTGGCGCGCTCCCGCTCCGGCAAGTGGTCGGGAATGCGCGGTTCCTTGACCGCGACCTCGCGGTCCACCGTCTCGTCCTTCGCGCGCCAGACCGTGCCCATGCCGCCGTGCCCGAGCTTGGACAGCAGGCGGTAGCGGCCCGCGATCACGCGCCCCGCGCCCGGGTCGGGCTCCGAGGGCTGGTTCGGCACCACCTGGGTGGGCTGGGCGTACGGCGACGGAGGCGGCGTCGGCGCGGCGGGACCGTGCTGCCCGCCGTACTGGCCACCGTACTGCCCACCTTGTACCCCTTGTCCGGGAACGCCGGACTGCGGCGGCTGCAGTCCGAAACTGGTGGGTTCATACGGGCCGTAGGAGGCTCCCCCGTCATTGCTCATGCCCACATCAGTACCCTGCCGGGGGCCTCCGGTTCCACTCGGGTCACTGACTTGTGACCGTGGTGATGCTTCGTACAGAAGTCCACCGGGAACCCGTCGGGGCGTCAGCGGCTCATGAACGTGTCCACCGCCGTGTCGAAATAGCGCCTGCTCTCCTCGGCCTTGCCGACCGGCGCCGAGACCCACACGTCGTACATCCGGCCGCCCTCCTCCCAGCACAGGTCGTACGTGTGCCGGGCGCCCTCCGCCGCGCTGAAGCCGTCCCAGGTGAACTCCCACAGGGCGGCGGGGCGGCCGTTGTGCGTGGTCTGGGT
This sequence comes from Streptomyces sp. NPDC059037, assembly GCF_042740015.1. NCBI lineage: Bacteria > Bacillati > Actinomycetota > Actinomycetes > Kitasatosporales > Streptomycetaceae > Streptomyces > Streptomyces sp. NPDC059037. The sequence goes on along the minus strand of NZ_JBHYIG010000010.1, from coordinate 48,323 downwards.
GATCTCGGCGTCGCGGTAACCAGGGTTGTTCTCGGGGCCCTTGGCGTCCGAGCGGCGCTGCACGGCCAGCGGGCCGCCGGGGTCGGGGGCGGACTCCTTGATGCCGATGCGGAAGGTGCCGCCGGGGGACTTGTAGAAGGTGCGGGGCCCGTCGACCTCGCGGGCGAAACCTTCCGGCACGGCGAGCGTGAAGCCCCTGCGGTCCTTCGCGATGCGGTAGCCGTCGGGGGCCGCGGGCGTGGACGGCGTCGCGGTGTCGCCGCGGGTGACCGTCACCGTCGGGGTGGGCGAAGGGCTGCCCGTCGCCGTCCCCGTGGTCTGCGGCGTACGCGGCGCCGAACTCGTCGGCGTACCACCGCCACCGTCGCCGCCCCCGCCCATCAGGAGCGCGGCGGCCGACACCCCGGCCCCGGCCACCGCGGCCACCAGCGCGGCGGCGATGAGGAGCACGCGGCGCCGCCCCCGGAAGGGCGCGGCAGGACCCGCCGCCGGACGGACCGGCAGGTCGCGCTGGGTGGGCGTGTAGCCGTCCGGCAGCGCCGACGGCTGACCGCCCGCCCGGCCCGCCGCCGTCGAGGGCATCCGCCCCGTCTCGACGTACAGCCGAAGCAGCCGCTCCGCCTCCGCCACGTCGAACCGCCGCCGCTGATCACGCTCCAGAAGGCCGAGCACGACGGGCAGCAGCGGTGCGGCGGCGGGCGGCGGGCGTATCTCGTCGAAGACGACGGCGTGCAGGACACCGCCGATCGAGTCCCTGCGGAAGGGCGACTCCCCGGTCAGCGCGGCGACGAGGAGCGCTCCCAGCGACCAGAGGTCGGACGCGGGCCCGGTGCTCTCGCCCGACATCCGCTCGGGCGCGGTGTATTCGGGCGAGCCCACGAAAGACCCGGTCTCGGTGAGCGTCGTCGCCCCGCTGACCTGCGCGATCCCGAAGTCGGTGAGGACGACGCGGCCGGTCGCCTCCTCCAGGAGTACGTTCGCGGGCTTGATGTCGCGGTGCAGGACCCCCGCGGCGTGCGCGACGCGCAGCGCGCCGAGCAGATCGATGCCCATCCGGGCGACCGTCCGCGCGTCCATCGGTCCTTGCCGCGCGATCCGCCCCGCCAGCGAACCGCCCTCGATCAACTCCATGACGATGTAGGGGTGTTCGTCCTGCACCACCACGTCGTGTACGACGATGATGTGCGGATGTCTGAGCTGCGCGGCCGCCCGCGCCTCGCGCAGGGTGCGTTCCCGCTGCAGCAGCGACTCGGCATCGGAGAGCGTGTCGTCGAGCTCGACTTCCTTGACGGCGACCCGCCGCCCGAGGAACTGGTCGGTGGCCCGCCAGACCACGCCCATGCCGCCCCGGCCGAGCCGCGCCTCGAGGCGGTAACGGCCAGCTATGACCCGGGCGTTGTCCCCCACGCTCCCCATGCGGCCATCATGCCCCACCTGTGCGGGCCCGGACCCTGTGGGCCCGGGCGGCGGACTGGTTCCGGCCGCTCGTACCGCCCGCCTCGTGCGTGCCTAGCTGACCGGCTTCTCACCAAAGCTCCGGAGGATCGCGTCGAACTGCTGCCGCGCGGTGTCCCAGTCCTCGGCGGGGGAGGACATGTAGATCACGTACTCGATGCCGTCCCGGCTGAGATACGACTGCGAGATGGCGCGGCGCTTTCCCGCCGTCGTGTCGTTCGCACCCGCCGTCCAGCTGAACTCCCAGAGGGCCCCGGCCCGGTCGCGGAAGGTGTTCGAGTCCAGCTGCAGCCTCTTGTAGGCGGGCAGCTTGACCTTCATGTTCTTCTCCAGGTCGAGCTGGTGCAGGTAGGGGCTCTCCCACGTCGTCTTGCGGTCGATGCTGATGCGTACGAAATGGCGTCCGTGGTCCGGCGTGTAGTCGATCTGGTTGCCGTCCATCTCGCGCACCCAGTTCTTGGGCAGCCTGAGGCTGAAGCCCTCGGGGTCCTTGACCCGCGGCCAGTCGGCGGGGATGCCGCCGACCGCCTTGCCGGGATCCCCGTCCCCCGCCCCCTGCGTACTGGCCTCGTGCTTGCCGCCCCCGAGGTACAGATACGCGGCGGCCCCGCCGCCACCGAGCAGTGCGGCGGCCGCGACCAAAGAGACGATCACGGGCCACTTGCGGCGCTTCGGGGGGTGGTGGGAGTGACCGTCGTGGACGAACGTGCCGGAGCCATGGCCATGGGCCGCTGCTCCCGTCGCCCCTTGGACGGCCGTCCCCGGCTCCGCCGAGTGTGCGGCCTGCGGCACAGACTGCGGCACGGGCTGCTGCCCGGTCACGTGCACCTGCGTCGGAACGTACGCCTGCGCCCCGCTCGGCCGCCGCCCCTCCGCCGCCTCGGCGAGCATCAGCTCGGCCTCCTCGGCGGTGGGCCGGTCCTCCGGGTCCTTGCTCAGCAGCGCGCCGATGACGGGCGCGAGCGCCCCCGCGTTCCGGGGCGGTGCGGGCTCCTCGCCGACCACGGCCTGCATGGTGCCGAGGGGCGACGTGCGCCGGAAGGGGGAGTTGCCCTCGACCGCCGTGTAGAGCGTGGCGCCGAGCGCCCACAGGTCGGACGCGGGCCCGGGGTTGGCGCCACTGACCCGCTCCGGCGCCAGATAGTCGACGGAGCCGACGACCTCACCGGTCCGCGTGATCGTCGTGTCGCCCTCGATCGCGGCGATCCCGAAGTCGGTGAGCAGGATGCGGCCGTCGTCCGCCAGCAGTACGTTGCCGGGCTTGACGTCACGGTGCAGGACCCCGGCGGCGTGCGCGGCACGCAGCGCCTTCAGGGTCCACAGGCCGATGCGGGCGGCCTCGACCGGGTCGACGCGGCCCTGGTCCTTCACGGCGTCCGCCAGCGAACAGCCGTCGACCAGCTCCATCACGATCCAGGGCCGGTCGTCGTACTCGAGGACGTCGTGGACGGTGACGACGGCGGGGTGGTTGATGCGGGCGGCGGCCCTCGCCTCCGCGTGCGTGCGCGCGAAGAGCACCGCGCGGTCGGCCTCCTGCACCCACTGCGCGGCCGTCAGCTCCTTGACGGCGACGGCCCGGTGCAGGACCTCGTCCCGCGCGCGCCACACCCGCCCCATGCCACCGTGCCCGATGGACTCACCGAGCCGGTAGCGGCCCGCGAGGAGCAGGCCCTGCATCTGATTCACGTTTCCCCATCATTGTTCTTGACAGGGCCCAGATTAGGGAGGGGGCAGCGTACAGGGAACCTTCGGGGGTGCACGGAGATCGCACTGTGACGCTTCACGCACTGTGGGCGCGCCGCCTTGCGCGTCGGCCGGACGCCCGAAAGTACTGGTCACGGACGGTCAACTTCCGCGCCTGGACGGTCAGTCGGCGACCTGATACGTCGCCGACGCCTGCTCGAAGAGCCGCGTCACCTCGTCCCGCTCGGCCTCGGGGCCCCGCAGCTGCACGACGTGGTACTTCCCGCCGACGGGCATCGCGAGATTGCGTACGAAGATCTCGCGTCCCTCCGCGTCCTGCCAGGTGAACTGCCCCTCGGCCATGGTCCGCCCGCCCACGTCCACGGTGCGCATCCCGCTGGACGTGGCCCACGTCGAGTCCCGGAACGGCTGCAGCTCCCGCTCGTGCTCCCGCTGGTACTTCATGGGATCGCTGCCGTACTCGTCCGTGCCGTCCCGCCCCGGCACGACGATCAGCTGGAAGTCGCCGTGCGTGTAAAGGACCTGCCCGCGCCCGTTCTTGGGCTGCCGGTCCCAGCCGCTGGCGACGGCCACCCGGAAGCCCTCGGCGTCCTTGCGGAGCGTGAAGCCCTGCGGCACCTCGGGCCCGCTGGTCTGCGGCTGCTCCGAACTCGGGCTCTTCTCCGGCTTGTCGCTCGGCTCACCGGAGTTGCCCGGCTTCCCGTCCTGGCCCGGGCGCGCACTGGAACTGCTGTCAGGCGTCGGCGCCTGACTGCTCCCGACGTCCCCCGCGGAACCGGCCCGCCCGCTGTCACCGCCTTCCGTCTCCCCCGACTTCGGCATGAAGACCATCGCGTACGCGACTGCCGCGACGAGGCCGACGAGGATGAGCAGGAGCAGTACGCGCCCCAGGGAGCGCGGCCGCTGTCCCGCGCTGCTGCGTGGTTGGCGCGGCGCGGTGGCGCGTCTGGGCGGCGGAGCGGCGGCCGGCATCGCGGCCCTGCTCTCGCGCCCCCGCTGAGGGTTGGCCCTGCCCTTGACCTTGGACCCGGCCTTGGACCCGGCCTTGGACCCGGCCTTGTGCTTGCGCCGCCCGTTCTGCCGCGACACGGCGGCGGCCTGAGCGGCGGCGCGGCGGCGGCGCACGACCTCGCCACGGCGACGCAGGATGGGCAGCCGTCGGGCGTCGAACGGCGGCGCGGGCACGACGTTCGCACCGGCCTCCGGCTCGGGCGCCGAGCGGACCAACGACCGCAGCCAGCCGCTCAGTTCCTCGAAGTCGAGCCGCTCGGTCGGGTCCTGCCGCAGCAGCGACTCGACCACGGGCCGGAGCGGACCGCACTCCTCGGCGAAGGCGGGCGGCTCGGCGCAGACCAGCTGGACGAGCTCGAACGTGCTCTCTTCCGGGTACGGCGCATGGCCCTGCACGGCACGGAACAGCAACGCGCCAAGCGCCCACAGGTCCGTGGCGGGCCCGATGGGCGCGGCAAGCTGCCAGTTCTCGTGCACGGGCCCGGCCTGCTCGGGCGCCCACCGCTCGGTGACGGCCCCCACCACGGTCATCCGCGCATGCCGCGCCCGCTCGGCGGCCAAGGCGGTGGCGGGCCCCCGCCGGACCCCACTGCGCTCGGCGACGAGAGCGTCCCAGTAGGTGTGCCCGGAATTGCCGGGGTTGGGGGCGGAGTCGGGGGTGCGGGCGCTGCGGGGGCCGGGGGTCGCGCTGCCGGGGTTCGAAGGACCGGCGCTCGGACTTCCGGAGGCGGCGCCACCGGAGGCGGACACCCGACCTCGAGCACCGTGGCGCAGCTCGCCGCGGGGCGGGGCGGAACCCGGGCCGCCATGGCCCAGCTCACCGCGGGACGGGGTGGCACCGGGACCGCCGTGGCCCAGCTCACCGCGGGACGGGGCGGAACCGGGACCGCCGCGGCCCAGCTCACCGCGGGACGCGGCGGAACCCGGACCGCCACGGCCCAGCTCACCGCGGGACGCGGCGGAACCCGGACCGCCACGGCCCAGCTCACCGCGGGACGGAGTGAACCCGGGATCGCCGTGGCCCAGTTCGCCTCGGCTCGACGCGGGGCTGGGAGCTCCGTGGCTCAACTCACCGCGGCCCGACGCGGAACCGGGACCACCACGACTCAACTCACCGCGGCCCGGCGTAGATCCAGGACCACCGCGACCCGACCCGGAACCGGAAGCCCCATAACCCGCCCCGGAACCGGAGCCACCACGACCCGACTCAGCCCCAGGAACACCGCGACCCGCCCCAGAACCGGAAGCCCCATAACCCGACGCCTGGCCCGGAATCCCGTCCGGCCCCGGCGCCGGACCACCGGGGCCGCCACGCTGCGGAGCAACCCCCTGTCCCTCGCGACGGGACACCTCGCCGCCGCCCCTGGGCACCGCCCCATGCCACGGCTTCGTGCCCGCGACGCCGTACGGGTCCAGGATCCGCCCGGCCACATCGGCTTCGCCGCCGCCGCTGTCGCCACCGCCGTACCCGCGCGCGCCGTATCCGTCCGCGCCGTATCCGTCCGAGCCTTCATCGTCGTACGCCTCGAAACCGTCGCGCCGCCCCGCCTCGTCCGAAGCGCCGCCGCCCCGCGGCCCCGGCACCTCGCCCTCGCTCAGCCGCGCCGCGGCCCGTGTCCCGGCGCGATACGCGGCTATCGCACCGGCCCGCGCCGCCCGCACATCGAGCTGAGGCTCGGGCTCGGCGGCCGGCTCCTCGGGAGACTCGTCGGCGTCGGCGCCCCCGCCGCCGGGCTCTATCTCCGCGTACCCACCCTCATCGTCCGTCTCTTCAGTGGCAGCGGCAGCGGCAGAGCCGTCGGCCTCGAAGCCCCCGAGGATCTCCTCGGGGCGCGGGTCGTAGCCGCACAGTGCCTCTTCCGCCGCGCCCGCCGCCAGGCCCGTCAGGACCACCCGGCCGTCGTCGCAGACCAGCACCGTGCGCGCCGTGATGTTGCGGTGCACCCAGCCGTGCGCGTGCAGCACCCGCAGCGCCGTCACCACGTCCGACGCGACCTCCGCCGCGCGGTAGGGACTCAGCGGACGCTCCGCAAGCAGCGCGGCCAGCGGCCTCGCCGCCACCAGCTCGCTGACTATCCACAGCGAACCGCCCTCGGCGAACACGTCGAAGACCTGGTCGAGCCGCGGATGGTCGGGAATCTGCGCGGCGGCCTGCGCGGCCTCGATCGCGCGCCGCACCGCCGGATCCGACGGCCTGCGCGTCGTACGCGCCGACGGCCGCCGCACCGCCCCCGCGCTCACGAACCCCGCGGGCAACTCCCCGTCGGGAAAGTCACGCTCGTCGAGCTCGAGCACCTCCGCGTCGACGACCTCGGGCAACGGCACCTGCCTGACCAGGACTTCCTGCCCGCTGTAGGTGTCGAAGGCACGGGTCTCGGCGAGTTCGTACTCATCCGCCGGAGGCAACGGCAGGCGATAGCGGTCGGCGAGTACCCGCCCCGCGTATTCGTCCACGACGCCTCCCCCGTCCGCCCGGTGGTCAATTCCGTTCGTCTTACGCCCTGTTGCGGCTGCGTACGGTCCGCAAGCACTCACGATACGTGCCGGAGCCGAAGCGTATTGAGGGGATGCGAGATCTCACAGAACAGCGAGCCGGGGAGGGCCACCTCCCGCCCCGGCCGGCTCGCCTACTTCATCGTTCCGGCTCGCCTACTTCGTCGTTCCGGCTCGCCTACTTCGTCGTTCCGGCTCGGCTACTTCTTCGGCTCGAACGTCCGCGTGAAGGTCCGCCACGTGTCCCTGCGCCGGTCGCTGTCCCAGTCGTCGGCCTTCGCGGTGTACATCATCCCGTAGCCCAGACCGCCGTTGACGACGAACCCACGGTCTATCGACCGGTACTTCGTGCCGCCGTCGACGTACGTGAACTCCCAGTCGGCCGTGTTCCAGCCGCGGAAGCCGACCTTCTCTATCCGGATCCGCTTGTACTGGGACCGGACCATGCCCGACTCCTGGTTCTTCCAGTCGGCGACCGGGTCGTCCTTGGGCGTCGTCGTCCAGCCGATCAGGAGCTTCTGCCCGTCGGGCCCGCTGAAGCGGGCGCCCGCGATCGCCGTGGACTGGTACTTCCAGCCCTTCGGCAGCCCGATCGAGAATCCCTGGGAGTGCTTGTACGTCGAATCGGCGCCGTCGTCCGGCTCCTTGCCGCCGTCGTCGCCCTCACTCGGGTCGTGGCCCTCACCGGCGTCGGCGCCCGGGTCGGACCCCGGGTCGGTGCCCGCTCCCGAGCCCTCCTTGCCCTCGTCCTTCTCCTTCTCGGCGCCGCCGTCCTTCTCCGGGTCCTTCTCGCCGCCGCCCGCGGTCGCCCCGCTGGACGCGGCCTTGTCGCTGCCCTTGCTGTCCCGCGCACCGCCGTCGTCCCCGCCGCCGAGCGCCAGGGCAAGCACGGTTCCGAGCACCGCGAGCACGACGACCACCGAGATGATCACGAGCGTGCGCCGGGGCACCACATCGGTGAGCGAGGCCGAGGTCTTGGCAGGCCCGCGCGGCGGTGCCGCGGGAACCGGCGGTGCACCCTCCGGATTCCCGGCCGCCGTACCGGCGTTCGTCTCCGCACCCCGCGTGGTCGCCGTCGCGGGGGCCGAAGCCGCCGCCTTCCGCACCGACTTGAGCGCACCGCGCAGCCGCTCGGCCGCTTCCTCGGACTTCTTGCTCCTGCCTGCGGAGCCGACCCCAGAGGTGCCCACGCCCGCACCGGAGTCCGCGGCATCCGAAGCCGTGGACGCATCGCCCGACTTGCCGGCCGCCGCCGTGTCGGTGGCACTCGCCGCAGCGGCCGCGTCCGACGGCGCGTCGGTGCTCTTCGCACCCGGCGCACCGACCGCGGCCGACGCCGCAGCCGCACCCGCGGCCCCCGCACCAGCCGCCCCGGCCCCACGTCCGGAACCACCCTTGCCGAACCGCTTCGCCATCCCCACCCGCGGCGACCGCGCGGCCTTCGCCCGCTTCTCCGGAGGAGCGGGCGGCAGCGGCACCACCTTCGTCGCCTCGACCGGCTCCGGCTCGTCCTTGGCCTCGGGCGCGTGAATGACGTCAAGCAGGAGCGCCCGCGCCGCCGCGTCGTCGAGCCGCAGCTCGGGGTCCTTGGCGAGCAGGCCGTAGATGACCTTCTCCAAGGGGCCCGCGTTCGTCGGCTGTTCGACGTCCTCCGTCATCACCGCCGTGAGGGTCGCGATGGCCGACCCCTTGTCGTACGGGGGCACGCCCTCCACCGACGCGTACAACAGCCCGCCGAGCGACCACAGGTCGGCCGCGGGACCGGGCTTGTGCCCGCGCGCCCGTTCCGGCGATATGTACGAGGGGGCGCCGACGAGCATGCCGGTGGACGTGATCGACGGGTCGCCCTCGACCTGCGCGATGCCGAAGTCCGTGAGGACGACCCGGCCGTCCTCTGCGATCAGTACGTTGGACGGCTTCACGTCACGGTGCAGGATGCCCTCGCGGTGCGCGGAGCGCAGCACGTCGAGCACGGCGAGGCCGACCTCGGCGGCGCGCCGCGGCGTCAACAGACCGTCCTCGCGAATGGCCTCGGCGAGCGACTTGCCCTCGACCAGCTCCATCACGATCCACGGGCGGTCGTCCTCGTCGACCACGTCGTAGACGGTCACCGCGCTGGTGTTGCGGATCCGCGCGATCGCCTTCGCCTCACGCAACGTACGCGTGATCAGGCGGCGCTTCTCGTCCTCGTCGATGCTCGACGGGAAGCGCAGCTCCTTCACCGCGACCGTACGGCCGAGTGTCTCGTCCTTGGCGCGCCAGACGGTTCCCATTCCGCCGCGGCCGAGCACTTCCCCCAGCCGGTAGCGCCCGGAGAGGAGACGTTCGCTCTTGTCCTGACGGGACTGGCCCGTCTTCTCCGCGTCCGACATGCGTCCCCTCTGCTGCTACCGCTGCTACCCGCGCAACCCGCCCTGACAGAGCCTTCATTGTCCCTCACTCGGGGACCGCTCTACGCCCAGGGTCCACCGTCCCCCATGATGGGCTCGCACAAGGAGGCACGGTCATGCCCAAATCGCGGACACTGCTGGTCATACCCCTCGCGTTGGCCCTTTTCGGCCTGCCGACCGCCAGTTCGCCGCTCGCCGCGGCACCCGCGACGGACGTCACTCTTCCGCTCCTTGTAACCCGAGGCAAGGCCCCGGCCGCGGCTCTGTTGACCCGCGAGGACCCGTGGCCCCCGGCGTCGCCGGGGCAGCCCGAACCCCAGGCGGCCCAACAACCGGACCAGCGCCCACGCTGGCACTTCACGCAGACCTACAAGGCCCTCATCGCCCGCACGGACAGCAACAGCAACAGCAACAGCAACAGCAACAGCACCGATACGAGCGCTGAAACCGGTACTGGCACCGGCACCACCGACACACCCGGAGTCACGGCTTCAGCCACCGGCTCCACTCCCGGCATCCGCCGCACCGACCACTTCCGCGCGGGCAGCATCACCAAGACGTTCATCGCGACGGTCGTACTCCAACTCGCCGCCGAACGACGCCTGTCGCTGTCCGACTCCGTCGAGCGTCACCTGCCGGGCCTCATCCGCGGCGAGAACGACACGGACGCCACCGACCTCGACGGCCGCACCCTCACCCTGCGCGCACTGCTGACCCATACGAGCGGTCTCGCCGACTACACCGCCGGAACCAAAGGCCTCATCCCCGTCACTCCCCTGGAGGCGGTCCGCACCGCCCTGGCCCTGCCGGCGACCACACCCGGCCGCTGGTCCTACTCCAACACCAACTACGTGGTGCTCGGCATGGTGATCAAGCAGGTCACCGGCAACGCGTACGCCACCGAGGCCACGCACCGCATCATCACCCCGCTCGGCCTGTCCGGCACCTCGTTCCCCGGCGCCCGCACCACTCTCCCCTCCCCGCACGGCCGGGCGTACACGAGCGAGGGCGAGGACGTCACCGCCCTCAACCCGCGCGTCGCGGGCGCCGCGGGCGAACTGATCTCCACCCTCGCCGACCTGGACCGCTTCTACGCCGCCCTGCTGGGCGGCCGGCTGCTCCCCGCGACCCAGCTCCACCAGATGCTCAACACCCGCGCCGCACAAGGCCGCTACGGCATGGGCCTCTACCCGCAGAAGCTGCCCTGCGGCACCACGGTCTGGGGCCACAACGGCCACATCGCCGGCAGCTACGTCCGCACCGCCGCCACCCGGGACGGCGACCGCGTCCTGACCTTCCGGGTCAACACGGACGGAATAGCGGACCCGACACTGGAACGAACGCTCCTGGCTGCCGAGTTCTGCGAGTAGCGCCCGAAGGGGCGCGGGGAACTGCGCGACCAGCCACGACGCACCCGCAGACAGGGGCCGGTCTGCCAGCGGCGCTACAGCGGCACAATGTCCGGCGCCCCCAACCGCGCCGCGTCAGCAGTCAAATCATCCGGCTGCCGCTGCGACTCCCGCTCCGCCTCCACCCGCTTCTCGTAGTGCTGGACCTCCCGCTCCACCTGGTCCTTGTCCCAGCCGAGCACCGGTGCCATCAGCTCGGCGCACTCCCGCGCGCTGCGCGTGCCCCGGTCGAACGTCTCGATCGAGATGCGCGTACGCCGGGTCAGCACATCGTCCAGATGCCGCGCCGCCTCGTGCGACGCGGCGTAGACGATCTCGGCGCGCAGATAGTCGTCGGCCGCCTGCAGCGGCGCGCCCAGCGAGGGATCGTCGGTGATCAGCGCGAGCACCTCCTCCGCCAGCGAGCCGTACCGGTTCAACAGATGCTCCACGCGCACCACATGGAGCCCGGTGCGCGCGGCGATCCTGGCGCGTGCGTTCCACAGCGCCTTGTATCCCTCCGCGCCGACGAGCGGGATGTCCTCGGTGACGCAGTCGGCGACCCGCTGGTCCAGGCCGTGCACCGCCTCGTCCACCGCGTCCTTCGCCATCACCCGGTACGTCGTGTACTTGCCGCCCGCGACGACCACGAGGCCCGGCGCCGGATGCGCCACCGTGTGCTCGCGCGACAGCTTGCTCGTGGCGTCCGACTCCCCGGCGAGCAGCGGCCGAAGGCCCGCGTACACCCCTTGCACGTCGTCCCGCGAGAGGGGCACCGCGAGCACCGAGTTCACATGCTCGAGGAGATAGTCGATGTCGGCGCTGGATGCCGCCGGATGCGCCTTGTCCAGGTCCCAGTCGGTGTCCGTCGTCCCCACGATCCAGTGCCGCCCCCACGGGATGACGAAGAGGACGCTCTTCTCGGTCCGCAGGATCAGCCCGGTCGTGGAGCTGATCCGGTCCTTGGGCACGACCAGGTGGATGCCCTTGGACGCCCTGACGTGGAACTGCCCCCGCTCCCCCACCATCGCCTGGGTGTCGTCCGTCCAGACACCCGTCGCGTTCACGATCTGCTTGGCCCTGACCTCGTACTCCCCGCCGCCTTCGACATCCTGCACCCGAGCACCGACAACCCGCTCGCCTTCCCGCAGGAAGCCCATCACCCGGGCCCGGTTGGCGACCTTCGCGCCGTACGCGGCCGCCGTGCGCACCAGCGTCGCCACATAGCGGGCGTCGTCCATCTGCGCGTCGTAGTACTGCATCGCCCCGACCAGCGCGTCCTTCTTCAGGCACGGGGCGACGCGCAGGGCGTGACGCCGGCTCAGATGGCGGTGCATCGGCAGCCCGCGGCCGTGGCCGCGGGACATCGACATGGCGTCGTACAGCGCGACGCCCGACCCGGCGTAGAGCCGCTCCCAGCCCTTGTGCTGCAAGGGGTAGAGGAACGGCACCGGCTTCACGAGGTGCGGGGCGAGCCGCTCCAGGAGCAGGCCGCGCTCCTTCAACGCCTCACGCACCAGCGCGAAGTCCAGCATCTCCAGATAGCGCAGGCCGCCGTGGATCAGCTTGCTCGACCGGCTCGACGTGCCCGACGCCCAGTCCCGCGCCTCGACCAAGCCCGTGGAGAGACCGCGGGTCACGGCGTCGAGCGCGGTGCCCGCGCCGACCACTCCCGCTCCCACGACCAGGACGTCCAGCTCCCGCTCGGCCATTTCCGCAAGTGACTCGGCACGCTCCGCCGGCCCCAGTGTCGCTGTCCTCACCGCTGCCTCCCGTTTCGTTTCGGGTGTGGTCGCGCTCACATCATGCCCAGATTCTGGTCGAGCCCGCTGAGTTCGGCCGCCGCCTGTGGACAACACTCCAAGATCCGGCGCCATGCAATGCCGCATAACGGTCATATTTACTCCTAGTCTGACATTGCGCTGGTCCACCTTGTCCACAGGGCTTGCGCGCTCGTCCCACTCCGGCTATTGGGAGGACGGCCCACCGCCATGCCCGCAGATCTCGCCGTCATCGGTCTCGGCCACCTCGGCCTGCCCCTCGCCCAGGCCGCCGTCGCCGGCGGCATCGCCACCATCGGCTACGACCCCGTCCGCGCCACCGACCTGGCAGGCGGCCGCCTGCCCTGCGACGGCGCCGAGGGCACCCTCACCGCCGCCGACGTCCGCCGGATGCTCTCGGGGGGCTTCAGGCCGACCACCGACCCCGTCGAGCTCGGCCGGGTCCGCACCGCCGTCATCTGCGCGCCCACCCCGCCGGCGGCGGACCGCTCGCTCGACCTGAGCCAAGTGGCCGACGCCGCGCACGCCCTGGCCGCACGGCTGCGCCCGCACACCACCGTCATCCTCGAATCGCCCGTGTACCCGGGCACGACGGAGGAGTTCCTGCGCCCGATCCTGGAGTCGGGCTCCGGCCTGCGCGCGGGCCGCGACTTCCATCTCGCCTACTCGCCCGGCCGCCTCGACCCCGGCAACCGCACCCACGGCTACGCGGGCACCCCCAAGGTCATCGGCGGCATCACGCCCGCCTGCACCGAATCGGCCGCCGCCTTCTACGGCCGCCTCACCGACAAGGTCGTACGCGCGCGTGGCCCCCGCGAGGCCGAGACCGTGCACCTCCTGGAGACCAACTACCGGCACGTGAACATGGCGCTGGTCAACGAAATGGCCGTGCTCTGCCACGACCTGGGCATCGACCTGTGGGACGTCATCCGCTGCGCCGAGACCAAGCCCTTCGGCTTCCAGGCCTTCCGTCCAGGACCCGGCGTCGGCGGCCACGGCGTCCCCCTGGACATCCCCAACCCGTCCCGCGGCGTCCGCCCCCTGCGCATGGTCGAACTGGCCCAGCAGGTCAACGACCGCATGCCCCAGTACGTCATCCAGCGCTCGGCGACCCTGCTCAACGAACACGGCAAGTCCGCCCGCGGCGCCCGCGTCCTGCTCCTCGGCGTCACCTACAAGCCCGACCTGGCCGACCAGCAGGGCTCCCCCGCCCAGGAGATCGCGACCCGCCTGATGGAACTGGGCGCCGCCGTCAGCTACCACGACCCCTACGTCCCGAACTGGAGCGTCCTGGGCCACCCCGTCCCCCGCGCGGACTCCCTCTACGAAGCGGCCGCAGACGCCGACCTCACGATCCTGCTGCAGCACCACCGCACGTACGACCTGCAGGGCTTGGCCGTGAAGGCCCAACTACTCCTCGACACAAGGGGCGCCACCCCGGCGGGCGCGGCACACCGCCTCTGAGACACGCGAAGGGCCCCGGTACGAGCAGTACCGGGGCCCTCCGTAGACGTCGGTCCGAAAACCAAACCGTCCAAGAACCAAACCGTCAGCGCTTGTGCTGCGAGTCCGCGACCGTCACCTCGACGCGCTGGAACTCCTTGAGCTCGCTGTAGCCCGTCGTGGCCATCGCCCGGCGCAGCGCCCCGAAGAAGTTCATCGAGCCGTCCGGGATGTGCGAGGGACCGGTGAGGATCTCCTCGGTCGTGCCGACCACACCGAGGTCGACGCGCTTGCCGCGCGGCACGTCCTCGTGGACGGCCTCCATGCCCCAGTGGTGGCCCTTGCCGGGCGCGTCCGTGGCGCGGGCCAGCGGGGAGCCCATCATCACCGAGTCGGCGCCGCAGGCGATGGCCTTGGGCAGGTCGCCGGACCAGCCAACGCCGCCGTCCGCGATGACGTGCACGTACCGGCCGCCGGACTCGTCCATGTAGTCACGGCGGGCGGCCGCGACGTCCGCGACGGCGGTGGCCATCGGCACCTGGATGCCCAGGACGTTGCGCGTGGTGTGCGCGGCGCCGCCGCCGAAGCCGACGAGGACACCGGCAGCGCCGGTGCGCATCAGGTGCAGCGCGGCGGTGTAGGTGGCGCAGCCACCGACGATGACCGGCACGTCGAGTTCGTAGATGAACTGCTTCAGGTTGAGCGGCTCGGCGGCACCGGAGACGTGCTCGGCGGAGACGGTCGTCCCGCGGATCACGAAGATGTCCACACCGGCGTCCACGACGGCCTTGGAGAACTCGGCGGTGCGCTGCGGGGAGAGCGCGGCGGCGGTGACGACACCCGAGTCGCGCACCTCCTTGATGCGCTGCCCGATCAGGTCGGCCTGGATCGGCGCGGAGTAGATCTCCTGGAGGCGGCGGGTCGCGTTGTCCGTGTCCAGCTCGGCGATCTCGTCGAGCAGCGGCTGCGGGTCCTCGTACCGCGTCCACAGGCCCTCGAGGTTCAGTACGCCCAGACCGCCCAGCTCACCGATGCGGATCGCGGTCTGCGGCGAGACGACCGAGTCCATCGGCGCGGCCAGGAAGGGCAGCTCAAAGCGGTAGGCGTCGATCTGCCAGGCGATCGAGACCTCCTTCGGGTCGCGGGTCCGACGGCTCGGTACGACGGCGATGTCGTCGAAGGCGTACGCCCGGCGGCCGCGCTTGCCGCGCCCGATCTCGATCTCAGTCACGTGGGTGGCCCTTCAGCTTTCTTCGGTACTTCGGCACTACTTCGCCACTTCGGCACTCTGTCTGCCGTTCCAGTATCCCCGACGCACGCCAAGGGGGCGGCCCCGGTAATCCGGGCCGCCCCCACGCGCGCGTGCGCGGCGTTTTCGGGTCAGCGCTCGAGTCAGCGCTTGTTCGTGTAGTTCGGCGCCTCGACCGTCATCTGGATGTCGTGCGGGTGGCTCTCCTTGAGGCCCGCCGAGGTGATCCGTACGAAACGGCCGTTCTCCTGGAGCTCGGGAACGGTGCGCCCGCCTACGTAGAACATCGACTGGCGCAGACCGCCGACCAGCTGGTGCACCACCGCGGAGAGCGGGCCGCGGTAGGGAACCTGGCCCTCGATGCCCTCGGGCACCAGCTTCTCGTCGGAGGCGACGCCCTCCTGGAAGTAGCGGTCCTTGGAGAAGGACTTGCGCTCGCCACGGGTCTGCATGGCACCCAGCGAGCCCATGCCGCGGTACGACTTGAACTGCTTGCCGTTGATGAACATCAGCTCACCCGGCGACTCCTCGCAGCCGGCGAGCAGCGAGCCCAGCATGACCGTGTCCGCGCCGGCGACGAGCGCCTTGGCGATGTCGCCCGAGTACTGCAGGCCGCCGTCGCCGATGACCGGGACCCCGGCCTCCTTGGCGGCGAGCGAGGCTTCGTAGATGGCGGTGACCTGCGGAACACCGATGCCGGCCACGACACGCGTCGTACAGATGGAGCCCGGTCCGACACCGACCTTGATGCCGTCGACACCGGCGTCGATGAGCGACTTGGCGCCGTCACGCGTGGCGATGTTGCCGCCGATGACGTCCACGCCGGAGGCATTGGACTTGATCTTGGCGACCATGTCGCCGACCAGGCGGGAGTGGCCGTGCGCGGTGTCGACGACGATGAAGTCGACGCCCGCCTCGACGAGGGCCTGGGCACGCTCGAAGGCATCACCGGCGACGCCGACGGCGGCGCCCACCAGGAGGCGGCCTTCCTTGTCCTTGGCGGCGCTCGGGTACTTCTCGGCCTTGACGAAGTCCTTGACCGTGATGAGGCCCTTGAGGACGCCCGCGTCGTCGACCAGCGGAAGCTTCTCGATCTTGTGGCGGCGCAGCAGCTCCATGGCATCCACGCCGGAGATGCCGACCTTGCCGGTGACCAGCGGCATCGGCGTCATGACCTCGCGCACCTGGCGCGTACGGTCCGACTCGAAGGCCATGTCACGGTTGGTGACGATGCCGAGCAGCTTGCCCGCCGCGTCGGTCACCGGGACGCCGCTGATGCGGAACTTGGCGCAGATCGCGTCGGCCTCGCCGAGCGTCGCGTCCGGGTGCACCGTGATCGGGTCGGTGACCATGCCGGACTCGGAGCGCTTCACCAGGTCGACCTGGTTGGCCTGGTCGGCGATGGAGAGATTGCGGTGCAGCACGCCGACGCCACCCTGCCGCGCCATGGCGATCGCCATGCGGGACTCGGTGACCTTGTCCATCGCCGCGGACAGCAGCGGGACGTTCACCCGCACGTTCTTCGAGATGAACGAGGAAGTGTCGATCTGGTCCGGCGCCATGTCGGACGCGCCGGGCAGCAGCAGCACGTCGTCGTAGGTCAGCCCGAGCGTCGCGAATTTCTCGGGCACTCCGTCGACGTTTGCAGTCATGACACCTTCCCCAAATGGCCTTGATCGGTGCGGATGTCCATGCTAACGGGATCCGAGGGTGTCTCATTCCACGATCAAGATCATCGACCAGGTTTGTACGTTCACACATCATGAACGACCGCCGAAGACAGCCGTCAGCCGGTCCTCGACCGCTACTGCTCGGCCAGCGCCCGCAACCGACTCAGCGCCCGGTGCTGCGCCACCCGCACGGCCCCCGGGGACATCCCCAGCATCTGCCCGGTCTCCTCGGCCGTGAGCCCGACCGCGATGCGCAGGAGCAGCAGCTCGCGCTGGTTCTCCGGCAGGTTGGCCATGAGCTTCTTCGCCCACTCGGCGTCGCTGCTGAGCAGCGCCCGCTCCTCCGGGCCGAGCGAGTCGTCGGGCCGCTCGGGCATCTCGTCCGACGGCACGGCCGTCGAACCGGGGTGGCGCATGGCCGCACGCTGCAGATCGGCGACCTTGTGCGCCGCGATCGCGAAGACGAACGCCTCGAAGGGACGCCCCGTGTCCTTGTAGCGCGGCAGCGCGAGCAGGACGGCGACACACACTTCCTGCGCCAGGTCCTCCACGAAGTGCCGTGCGTCACCGGGCAGTCGGGAAAGCCGCGTACGGCAGTAACGCAGTGCCAGGGGGTGCACATGGGCCAGGAGATCGTGCGTGGCCTGCTCATCACCCTCGACCGCGCGAAGAACGAGGGCACCGATCACCGTCGTCTTGTCATCGCGCATCGGTCCATGGTGCCTTGGCGCCGATTGATCCGCGGCACCGCGTCCGTAGTTGTGCACCGAAGCGTTATGAGCAGGTGCGCCGGAACTCATCTCCTGCGCCCTCCCCTCCCGCTCGACCGACTTGTCCCCGAGGAACTCCACACATCAAGGATGCGGCATCGGCGGCGAAGCGGCTGCAACCGCTCCCGCGAAGGGGCGCGACAGGCATCGCTCGCCCCGCCCACCGGACGGCGGGCGGGGACCGCCGTGCCCCCGCGGCGGCACACTTAACGAACCAGGCCCCAGCGGAATCCGAGCGCCACGGCGTGCGCGCGGTCCGAGGCACCGAGCTTCTTGAACAGCCGCCTGGCGTGCGTCTTGACCGTGTCCTCGGAGAGAAAAAGCTCACGTCCGATCTCGGCGTTCGACCGGCCGTGGCTCATGCCCTCGAGCACCTGGATCTCACGCGCGGTGAGCGTGGGCGCCGCGCCCATCTCGGCCGAGCGCAGTCTGCGCGGAGCAAGCCGCCACGTCGGATCGGCGAGCGCCTGGGTGACGGTCGCACGCAGCTCGGCGCGCGAGGCGTCCTTGTGCAGATAGCCGCGGGCGCCGGCGGCGACCGCGAGCGCGACGCCGTCCAGGTCCTCGGCCACGGTGAGCATGATGATGCGCGCACCGGGGTCGGCGGACAGCAGCCGCCGGACGGTCTCCACGCCGCCCAGACCGGGCATGCGTACGTCCATCAGAATCAGGTCCGAGCGGTCGGCGCCCCAGCGGCGGAGGACTTCCTCGCCGTTGGCCGCTGTCGTCACACGCTCGACGCCGGGCACGGTCGCGACCGCGCGGCGGAGCGCCTCTCGGGCGAGCGGGGAGTCGTCGCAGACGAGGACGGATGTCATGACTGTCCTCCGCGGCTCTCACAGCTGCTGCGCGTCACCTTGAGCCTCCAGGCTGGATACATGTTCGTCACCTGTGCGGTTGACGCTCTCGGACATCTGCCCGAGCGCTTGTTCTTTCAACCGCCTCCGCACTCTCAACGACGGTCACCCGAAAGAGTTACGGGGCGGTCAGCCTCCTTCGGCACTCTACGTGAGGGCGCGGACACAGCGGGGGCGGCGCAGGAGACCCTCAACCTTTCATCACAAGCCATGCCCCATTTAGCCGGTTTCCTTCCCTTTTACCGGTGTCTGTGACTAGATTTTCCAATGAGTCATATTTTCATCTCCTTAGACAGTAGATGTACGGTCATGGGCACCGTATCCGCGCAGAACGGCTACCAGGAGACAAGCAATGGCAGATTTCTCCCGCCTTCCCGGACCGAACGCAGATCTGTGGGACTGGCAGCTCCTCGCGGCCTGCCGCGGGGTCGACAGCTCGCTCTTCTTTCACCCCGAGGGCGAGCGGGGCGCGGCACGAAGCGCGCGTGAGAACTCCGCCAAGGAGGTCTGCATGAGGTGCCCGGTGCGCGCGGAGTGCGCCGCTCACGCACTCGCGGTGCGCGAGCCGTACGGCGTGTGGGGCGGGCTGACGGAGGACGAGCGCGAGGAACTCATGGGCCGGGCCCGCAACCGCCTGGTCGCGGCGTCAGCGGCACCGGCGCCGCACTCGGCGGTCGGCGGAAGCCCGGTCTCGCGTTCTTGAAGGAACGTTTCTTCGCAGGCGCTCAGCGCTCTGCGGCCCGCGCGAGGTGGTCAAGCGTGGCGGCCACCGCGGGCACCTGCGCCAGGTCGGGCAAGGTGAGCGCGACGATCTCGCGCTGCACGGCGGGCTCCACCGTCACCGTGCGCGCACCCTTGGGGCGTACCGACTCGATGGCGAGCTCGGGCAGCACCGCGACCCCGAGGCCCGCGCCGACCAGGCCGATCACCGCCGGATAGTCGTCCGTCGCGAAATCGATCCGGGGCACGAAACCCGCCCCTTCGCAGACCTCCACCAGCTGCCTGCGACAGCGCGGACAGCCCGCGATCCACGGCTCGTCGGCAAGCTCCCCGATGGCGACCGACTCCGCCTTCGCCAGCCGGTGCCCGTCCGGCACGAGACCGACGAGCCGGTCGGCGAGCAGAGGGCGCACCACCAGGTCGTCCCACTCCTCGGCGGCGGATGCCCCCTCGTAACGGAAGGCGAGCGCCACATCGCAGTCACCCTCGCGCAGCATCTCGACCGAGCGCGGTGGCTCGGCGTCGACCAGGGAGACCCGGGTGCCGGGGTGGGCGGCGCGCAGGGCGGCGAGCGCGCTCGGCACCAGGGTCGAGCTGCCGCTGGGGAAGGAGACGAGGCGGACACGGCCCGCCCGCAGGCCCGCGATGGCGGCGACCTCTTCCTCGGCGGCGGTGAGCCCCGCCAGGATCCCGGCGGCGTGCCGGACCAGGGCCTCGCCCGCCTGGGTCAGGCGCATCTCGCGGCCCGTGCGGATCAGCAGGGGGGTGCCTGCCGAGCCTTCGAGCGCCTTCATCTGCTGGCTGACGGCGGGCTGGGTGCAGCCGAGCTCGCGCGCCGCGGCGGAGAAGGAGCCGGTGGCGGCGACCGCACGCAGGACGCGGAGATGACGGGCCTCGATCATGGTTCGAGCATAAGCGACGCTTGGGCGAAGTGCCCAATATTGCGTCGACGCTTTGAGCGGGCTCCCCTAGCCTGCCCTCATGAAGCTTCTCTCTGTGAATCTGGGCCGGCTCAAGGCCGTCGAGTACACCGACGCGCCCTCGGGCGGCACCGGCATCGACAAGCAGCCGGCCGATGGGGCCATCCGGGTGAGCGCGCCCGGCGAGAAGGGGGTCGGCGGGAGCGGCCTCGCCGGGGACGAGGTCTGCGATCTGCGGCACCACGGCGGGAACGACCAGGCGGTGTACGCCTTCGCGCGCGAGGACCTCGACCAGTGGGAGCACACGCTCGGGCGGCCGCTGGCCAACGGCGGGTTCGGCGAGAACCTCACGACCGCCGGGCTCGACGTGAGCGGCGCGAAGATCGGCGAGCGCTGGCGCGTCGGCCCCGAGCTGGTCCTCGAAGTGACGTCGAGCCGCATCCCTTGCCGTACGTTCCAGGGCCATGTCGGCGAGAAGGCGTGGGTGAAGCGCTTCACCCAGCAGGGCGCACCGGGCGCGTATCTGCGGGTGATCGAGCCGGGTGAGATCCGGGGCGGCGACGCGATCGAGATCGTGCACCGCCCGGACCACGAGGTCACCGTGGCCTTCCAGTTCAGGGCGGTGACGACGGAGAAGAATCTGCTGCCGAGGCTGCTCGCCGCGGGCTCCGCGCTGCACCCCGAGTCGATCGAAGCGGCACACAAGTACGCGGAGAAGTACGGCGAGAATTCCTAACTGACCACCTGCAGACGCCAGTTGACCAACCGACGAGTCGGGGCGAAACGGCGGTCGCAAGATCTCACTAGCCTTGGCCCATGACTACGGCTCTGATTACGGGATCGACCGCCGGTATCGGCGCGGCCTTCGCCCGGCGGCTCGCCGGTGACGGCCACAACCTGGTCCTCGTGGCACGGAACACCGAGCGGCTGCGGGAACAGGCGACCGAACTGCACGACCGGCACGGCATCGAGGCGGAGGTCCTGACCGCGGACCTCGCGACGGACGGCGGGATCGAGGCCGTCGAGAAGCGGCTCGCGGACCGCAGGAACCCGGTCGATCTCCTCGTCAACAACGCCGGGTTCGGCAACAAGGGCGAATATCTCGAGGTGCCCATGACCGACGAGCTGACGATGCTCAAGGTGCACTGCGAGGCGGTGCTCCGGCTGACGTCGGCGGCCGCGGAAGCGATGCGGGAGCGGGGCCGTGGCGGTGTCGTCAACGTCGCGTCGGTGGCGGCGTTCGTGCCGCGCGGGACGTACGGCGCTTCGAAGGCGTGGGTCGTGCAGTTCACCCAGGGTGCGGCGAAGGACCTGGCCGGCTCCGGGGTGCGGCTGATGGCGCTGTGCCCCGGCTTCGTCCGTACGGAGTTCCACGAGCGCGCCGGGATGGGCACGTCCAACATCCCCAAGTGGATGTGGCTCGACGCCGACAAGCTGGTCGCGGCGGCCCTGTCCGACTTGGCGCGGGGCAAGACCCTGTCAATCCCGGACCCCAGGTACAAGACACTGATGGGGGTGGTGAAGGTGACGCCAAGGGCCCTGCTGGGCGGAGTCACATCCCGTACGGGAAGGAAATACGGCCCGCAGTAGAAGTCCCGCCCCTTAAGGGGCGCGGGGAACTGCGCGAGGACGGACCACGGTCCGCAGCCGGAAAGGACGCGCACCCCGGCAGACGCATCCCCGAGAACGACGGAGGCCCGGCACCCCCACGGGGTACCGGGCCTCCGGTTCAGCTACGCGGCAGCGGTCAGTGGGAGTGACCGTGGCCGTGCCCGGCCTCAGCCTCTTCCTCGGCCGGCTTCTCGACGACCAGGGTCTCGGTCGTGAGCAGCAGCGAGGCGATCGACGCGGCGTTCTCGAGCGCGGAGCGCGTCACCTTGACGGGGTCGATGACACCGGCCTTGACCAGGTCGCCGTACTCGCCGGTCGCGGCGTTGAAGCCGAAGCCCTTGTCGAGCTCGGCGACCTTCGAGGTGATGACGTAGCCCTCGAGGCCGGCGTTCTCGGCGATCCAGCGCAGCGGCTCGACGGCGGCGCGGCGGACGACCGCGACACCCGTGGCCTCGTCACCGGTCTTGTCGAGGTTGCCCTCGAGGACCTTGACGGCGTGCACCAGAGCGGAGCCACCACCGGAGACGATGCCCTCCTCGACCGCGGCGCGGGTCGCGGAGATGGCGTCCTCCAGACGGTGCTTCTTCTCCTTCAGCTCCACCTCGGTGGCGGCGCCGACCTTGATGACGCACACGCCGCCGGCCAGCTTCGCGAGGCGCTCCTGGAGCTTCTCGCGGTCCCAGTCGGAGTCCGTGGCCTCGATCTCGGCCTTGATCTGGTTGACGCGGCCCTCGACCTCGGAGGCGTCGCCGCCGCCGTCGACGACGGTGGTGTCGTCCTTGGTGATGGTCACGCGGCGGGCGGTGCCGAGCACGTCGAGGCCGACCTGGTCGAGCTTGAGGCCGACCTCTTCGGCGATGACGGTGCCGCCCGTGAGGGTGGCGAGGTCACCGAGCATGGCCTTGCGGCGGTCGCCGAAGCCGGGGGCCTTCACCGCGACGGCGTTGAAGGTGCCGCGGATCTTGTTCACGACCAGGGTCGAAAGGGCCTCGCCCTCGACGTCCTCGGCGATGATCAGGAGCGGCTTCGAGGCGTTGGCCTGGATGACCTTCTCGAGCAGCGGCAGGAGGTCCTGGATGGAGGAGATCTTGCCCTGGTGGATGAGGATGTACGGGTCGTCGAGGACGGCCTCCATACGCTCCTGGTCGGACACCATGTACGGGGACAGGTAGCCCTTGTCGAAGGCCATGCCCTCGGTGAAGTCCAGCTCAAGACCGAAGGTGTTGGACTCCTCGACGGTGATGACACCGTCCTTGCCGACCTTGTCCATCGCCTCGGCGATGAGCTCGCCGACCTGCGGGTCCTGGGCGGACAGACCGGCGACGGCCGCGATGTCGGCCTTGTCGTCGATCGGACGGGCGGTGGCGAGGAGCTCCTCGGAGACGGCCGCGACGGCGGCGTCGATGCCCTTCTTCAGGGCGGCCGGGGAGGCGCCGGCGGCGACGTTGCGCAGGCCTTCCTTGACCAGGGCCTGGGCGAGCACGGTCGCGGTGGTGGTGCCGTCACCCGCGATGTCGTTGGTCTTGGTCGCCACCTCCTTGACGAGCTGGGCGCCGAGGTTCTCGTACGGGTCCTCGACCTCGACCTCACGGGCGATGGTGACGCCGTCGTTGGTGATGGTCGGGGCGCCGAACTTCTTGTCGATGACGACGTTGCGGCCGCGGGGGCCGATCGTCACCTTGACCGTGTCGGCAAGCTTGTTGACGCCGCGCTCAAGGGCGCGACGGGCGTCCTCGTCGAACTTCAGGATCTTCGCCATGGGAGCGGTTCAGCCCTCTCGAAAACTCGGGATTGAACGAACTGCGCCCCTTGCCGCCCGGCAATCAGCGGGGTGACCAGGGGCGCAGCTCAAAGCAATGTTCTGCTTCGGGTGAATTACTTCTCGACGATCGCGAGCACGTCGCGAGCCGAGAGGACGAGGTACTCGTCGCCGTTGTACTTCACCTCGGTGCCGCCGTACTTGCTGTACAGCACGACGTCGCCGACCTTGACGTCGAGCGGCAGGCGCTCGCCGTTCTCGAAGCGGCCCGGGCCCACGGCGAGGACAGCACCCTCCTGGGGCTTCTCCTTCGCGGTGTCCGGAATGACCAGGCCCGAGGCCGTGGTCTGCTCGGCGTCGAGCGGCTGGACCACAATGCGGTCCTCGAGCGGCTTGATGGCAACCTTGGAGCTGGCGGTCGTCACGATCCGGTCTCCCCCTTCGGAGATCTACGGGGTTAACAGTCTGAAGTGGCGACCAGGTGGATCCGTCGTCGCGGGTGCCGGACCTGCCCGTCGCTATTGGCACTCTCCAGTGGGGAGTGCCAGAGCTGAGACTAGGACGGGGATTAGCACTCGGTCAAGCGGAGTGCCAATTGCTGACGCGGGTCTTAGCGGGGTGGGGTGCCTTCTGGACGTGCGGGGGATGCCCCGGGCCCCTCGGGGCAACGTTTCTCCGTGGTTGGGGGTTCCGTCTCCGTTGCCTCGTGCCGTTGCGTTTTCGGTGGCCCGGCAGGTGGGGCTGTGCCCACCCGTTCCGCCTTGCGGAACGCCTGCCCACAGCCGGAGGGCGGCTTCTTCTGCGGCATCTTCTCCGCCGCCTTTCTGCCCAGCCTCTCGATCGGGTCCACCGACTGGGCGCAGCCCGTGAGCAGTGCGGGCGCGAGGACGGCTGCCGCGAGGGCTCCGGCAAGGAATCGCCGCGCCCGCCCGGTCACAGGTAGTCCTCCAGTCTGGCCACCGCGTACCCCTTGTCCGTGACCGTCTTCATGACCTTGCGGATCATGTCGGGCATGGTGCCCTTCCAGTGCTCGCGCCCCCTGAAGTGCGTGAGGATGATGTCGCCGGGGTGCAGGTCCTTGTCCCACTCGCGCCACTCCATGCGGTCGGTGAAGGCTTCCGACGCCCACAGCGGCACCGCCTTGATGCCGCAGGACTTGGCGGCGCGCAGCGTGTCCTCGTTGTAGTTGCCGTACGGCGGGCGGAAGAGCTCGGGCCGTTTGCCGTACCGCTTCTTGATGATGTCCTGCATGCCGCAGATCTCGCGGCGCTGGCCCGCGTACGAAAGTCCCGGCATATAGCGGTGGTTGAGGGTGTGGTTGTTCAGGGAGGCGCCGCGGGACTGCATCTTCTTGAAGTAGCCGTAGTCCTCCTTGACCAGGTAGTCGCTGAGGAACGCGGTGTACGGGATCTTCAGCTCGGTCATCATCTTCAGCAGCGCCGGGTCCTTCTCGGCGCCGTCGTCGATGGTCAGGAAGACGACCTTCCGCTTGGTGGGGATGGTCGTGAAGACCGGCGGCAGGCCCGCCTGGCCCTTGACCTCGAAGCCCTTGCGGGTGGTGATCCGCGGCTTCTTGGCGGGGGCCGCGGGAGCGGCGAGCGGGGTCTTCGCCAGGCCCCAGCGTTTCGCGGCGGCGGCGCGGGCGACCTGGGCGACGCGGAGCTTGTGGGCGTAGGCGTCGAGGGCGCGGGCCGGCGGGGCGTCGAGGCGCTGCCGGCCGGGGGCGGGCTTCACGCCGTCCGAATCGCCTCCGACGGCACAGCCGGAGGCGATCGCGGCGCCGGTGAGGACAGCCGCGGTGACCCGCGTCCGGCCCCTCCGCCGCTTCCGTCTTCTGCCGTATTGATCGTTTTGTCGTACTAGTTGCATGGCGCCGGATCTTTGCAGCTCACAGCCCTGACGAGGGGCCGACACCGCCGCCGCGCGCGCACCATCCACCGACTGGCCCACAATGGGCCGGGTGAACGACCTCGACCACGCCCTGGCCTCCTTCTCCGCGCTGCTCACCCCCGAGGGCCGGTCCCTGCTCGATCTCGACGAGGTGCGGGAGGCCGAGCCCGCGCGGGAGCTGGCCGTCGCCACCCGGCTGCGCCGCGAGCACCCGGCGGAACTGGTCACGGCGGTCCTCGCGCAGGCGCGGCTGCGGCGGCGGGCGGTGGCGAAGTTCGGTGCCGACGACGCGGGGCGGATGTTCTTCACGCCGAACGGCGTCGAGCAGGCGACACGCACGAGCGTGGCCGTGCACCGCGCCGAGAGCTTCAAGGCGCTCGGCGTACGCAGCGTGGCCGACCTCTGCTGCGGCATCGGCGGCGACGCGATCGCGCTCGCGCGGGCCGGGATCGCGGTCCTCGCCGTCGACCGCGACCCGCTGACGTGCGCGGTGGCGCGCGCGAACGCACAGGCGCTGGGGCTCGCGGAGTTGATCGAGGTGCGCGAGGGCGATGTCACCGAGGTCGACACATCCGCGTACGACGCTGTCTTCGTGGACCCGGCGCGACGCGGGGGCAGGGGCCGCATCTTCGATCCCGAGGCCTACTCGCCGCCCCTCTCCTGGGCGATCGAGGCAGCCCGCAAGGCGCCGCACGCGGCGCTGAAGATCGCTCCCGGGATTCCGCACGAGGCGGTGCCGGACGACGCCGCTGCGGAGTGGATCTCGGACGGCGGGGACGTGAAGGAGGCCGTGCTGTGGTTCGGCACCCAGTCCCCCGCCTCGCACCGCGCGACGCTGCTGCCATCGGGGGCCTCGCTGTGGTCCTCGCTCGACGCGATGCTGCCGGATCCGGAGGTGCGGCCCGTCGGGCGCTATCTGTACGAGCCGGACGGCGCCGTCATCCGTGCGCATCTGGTGGCGGAGGTGGCCGCGCGGGTCGAGGGCGGTCTGATCGACGAGACGATCGCGTACGTCACCTCGGACTCGCTGCACGAGACGCCGTACGCGGTGGCGTACGAGATCACCGATCAGCTCCCCTTTGGGGTGAAGAAGTTGAAGGCGGTGCTGAGGGAGCGTGAGGTCGGGATCCTGACGGTGAAGAAGCGGGGGTCGGCGGTGGAACCGGAGGAACTGCGCCGGAAGGTGAAGCCGCAGGGCAAGAACTCGGCGACGGTTTTCCTCACGCGGGCAGGTGGGGCGCCGACGATGCTGATCGGCCACCCGGTCCCATAAGGACCTCAGCAGTCGGCTAAGGACCTCAGCAGTCGGCCGCCCGCGCCAGCAACAGCTCCCGCTCCCGCACATTCCGCGCAAGCCCCGCCGCCCGCTCGAACTCCTCCCGCGCCTCGGCCCGGCGCCCGAGCCGCAGCAGCAGATCTCCCCGCACGCTCGGCAGCAAGTGGTACCCCCTCAGGGCCGGTTCGGAGGCCAGCGCGTCCACCAGGGGCAGCCCCTCCGACGGGCCGGAGGCCATCGAGACCGCCACCGCGCGGTTCAGTTCGACCACCGGCGAGGGCGCCCGCTCGGCCAACAGGGCGTACAGGGCGGCGATCTGGGCCCAGTCCGTCTCCTCGTACGAAGCCGCGTTCGCGTGGTTCGCCGCGATCGCGGCCTGCAGGGCGTACGGCCCGGGAGCCGCCGAGGAAACCGCCCGCGCCCGCGCGAGCGCCGCGAAGCCGCGCCGGATCAGCGCCTGGTTCCAGCGGCGGCGGTTCTGTTCCGCGAGGAGCACCGGCTCGCCCGCAGGCCCCGTCCGCGCACCGGCGCGCGAGGCCTGCAGCTCCAACAGCGCCGCCAGGCCGTGCACTTCGGGCTCCTTCGGCATCAGGCCGGACAGCACGCGGGCCAGGCGCAGCGCGTCCTCGCAGAGGGAAGGACGCAGCCAGTCGTCGCCCTCCGTGGCCGCGTACCCCTCGTTGAAGATGAGGTAGATGACCTCCAGGACCGATCCGAGGCGGGCCTCGCGGTCGGGGCCGTACGGAACTTCGAAGGGCACGCCCTTGGCGGCGAGGGTGCGTTTCGCGCGCACCACGCGCTGGGCCACCGTCGGCTCGGGGACCAGCATCGCGCGGGCGATCTCCGCCGTCGTCAGACCGCCGAGCAGCCGCAGCGTCAGCGCGATACGGGCCTCGGCGGAGAGCACCGGATGGCAGGCGGTGAAGACGAGGCGCAGCAGGTCGTCGTCGATGTCGTCGGGGTCGGCGTCGGCCGGGTCGCCGGCGGACGGCGGCGCCGCCTCCAGGTCGCGGCCCATCTCGGCCAGCTTGAGCGCGTAGCGCTCCCTGCGGCGTACGAGGTCGATGGCGCGGCGCTTGGCCGTGGTCATCAGCCAGGCGCCCGGGTTGTCGGGGACGCCGGTCGCCGGCCACCGTTCGAGCGCGGCGACCAGCGCGTCCTGGGCCAGTTCCTCCGCGATGCCCACGTCGCGCACGATCCGCGCGACACCGGCGACGACGCGCGGCGACTCGATCCGGAAGACGGTGTCGATGGCGCCGCGGGAGGCGTCCGGGCGAGGGTGCTCAGAAGGGCGAGGGTGCTCAGAAGGGCGAGGGTGCTCAGAAGAGTGGGCCGTCACGGCCACCCATCAGAGCACCCTGCGCCAGACACCGCAAAGACGCGGCGCACCGCGAAGACTCAGCCCTCCATGATCTCCCGCACCTCCGCCGTGACCGTCCACTCCTCGTCGTGGATCTTCAGGAAGCGGCTGGCCCACTCGATCGCCTCGGCCTTGTCCTTGCACTGGGAGATCGAGTAGCCGCCGACGACCTCCTTGGCCTCGGTGAACGGCCCGTCCGTGACGGAGAGGCGGCCGCCCTCCCAGTGCACCCGGGAGGCCTCGGACGTCGGCGTGAGGCCGGCGGTGTCGAGCATGACGCCCGCCTTGGTGATCTCTTCGAGCAGCTCACCCATGCGCTGCCCCATCTCGGGGCTCGGGCCGCCCTCGGGAGAGTTCTTCTCGTCGATGCGGATCATCGTCAGGTAGCGCGGCATGACCGGTTCTCCATTCGGTGCGCGGGCGGGGCTTCTTCCCGCCTCTCACCCATGCGTCGAACGGGAGACGCCCGGATCGACATCGTCGCCGAGATTCTTCGAAGTTTCTTCCTGGGCATACGTCTGCGCAGGTCGGAGCCGTGCGGGCGCGCGATGCAGCACGGCTGTCGCCAGCGCGGCCGCGACGAGGAGCGCCGCCGCTACCCAGAACGCCGTCGCGTACCCGTCGACGAGCGGGCCCGGCCCCCGCCCCTCCCCCGTGACCCCCGACGCCACCGTGGCCAGGACCGCGAGCCCCAGCGAGCCGCCCAGCTGCCGGGAGCTGTTGAGCAGCCCCGACGCCATGCCGGTCTCCTCGGCGGCGACACCGGATGTCGCGGCCGTGCCCAGCGGCACGAAGCACATGCCGATGCCCACGCTCGCGACCATCGAGGGCCCCAGGATGGAGTTGAGGAACGTGCCGTCGACGCCCACCGTGAGCCCGAACCAGGCGAGCCCCGCCGCCCCGAGCAGCCCGCCGGTGACCAGGAGCGCCCGCTCCCCGAAGCGCCCCACGGTCCGCGCCGAGATCACCGAACCGGCGACGACGCCCACACAGAACGGCAGGAACGCGGCCCCCGCCGTCGTCGGACCGTACGAAAGCACCTCCTGCAGATAGAGCGACGTGAAGTAGAAGGCGGCGAACTGGCCCGACGACATCAGGAGCGAGAACGCGTTCGCGGAGAGCACCGGCCGGTGCGCGAGCAGGCCGAGCCGCAGCAGCGGATCCCGCTTGCGGGACTCGACGACGGCGAAGGCGGCGAGCAGCACCACCGCCGCACCCAGCGTGCCCAGGGTCGTACCGGATCCCCATGCGTACGTCTCCGTGCGCACCAGGCCGAGGACCAGCACCGCCATGCCCGCCGTGACGAGCAGCGCCCCCACCACGTCGAGGCGCGGCGCGGGCCCGGTGCGCCGGTCGGCGGGCACGCCGTCGCGCGAGAGGAGGAGCGCGGCAAGGACCACCGGGACGTTGATCAGCATCACGGAGCGCCAGCCGGCCCAGTCCGTGAGCAGTCCGCCCGCCATCACGCCGACCGCACCGCCGAGCGCGCCCGATGCCCCCCAGAGCCCGAGCGCCCGCGAACGCGCGGCCCCCGCCTCGTAGTTGACGGTGATCAGCGCGAGGGCGACGGGGGCGAGCGCCGCCGCGCCCGCGCCCTGCACGGCCCGCGCCGCGACGAGCTGCCCCGGCGTGCCGGCGAGCCCGCCCGCCAGGCTGGCGGCGCCGAAGACCGCGAAGCCGGCGATCAGGGTGCGCCGCCGCCCCACCAGGTCGGCGAGCCGCCCGCCGAGCATGAGGAGGCCGCCGAAGGCCAGTGCGTAGGCGTTGACCACCCAGATCAGTGAATCGGCTCCGAAGCCGAGGTCGTCGCCGATGTCGGGAAGCGCGATGTTGACGACGGACATGTCGAGCGAGACGAGGAACTGCACGGTGAGCAGCACCGGCAGCAGCCAACGGTGGTGCGAGGGCGTCGAGTCAGCAGTTTTCACCATGCCAAGGAACATTACTATACGCGTATAGAAAATCAATCGGGAAGCGTTCCCGGACAATGAGCCACGTGGCAGCTGAAAAGGCAGAAGAGAAGACCGAAGAGAAGAAGAAACGCGGCCGCCCCAGCCGCATCGACCTCGACACGATCGTCGGCATCGCGCGCCGCATCCTGCAGGAGGAAGGCGTCGCCGCCCTCAGCATGCGCCGGGTCGCCAAGGAGGTCGGCACGACCCCGATGGCGCTCTACCACCATGTACGCGACAAGGACGAGCTCCTGATGCTCACCCTGTCCGGCACGGCCGACTCGGTCCCCCGCCCCGAGCTGCCCGACGACCCGCGCGACCGGATGCTCGCGGTCTCCGTGCACATGCACGGCGCGCTGGCGGGCATGCCCTGGGTGGTCGAGGTCCTGAGCCTCGGCGATCTCACCGACAAGGGCGCGCTGTGGATGGTCGAGGAGATCGTCGGCTCGGCGATGACGCTAGGACTCACCCCGGGCCAGGCCGTCGCCGCCTACCGCACCATCTGGCACTGCGTGTACGGCGATCTGGTCTTCCGTCAGGCGATGGCCCGCCGCGCCGAAGAACCCGACCGCAAGCGCCACTTCCCAGAAATGATCACGGACGCGGACGCCGAGGAACTGCCCCACATGACCGCACTGGCCGACCGCTGGCTGGAACTGACGGCGGACTACGACGTGTCCACACAGTTGGGAGCGGTCATCGACGGGCTCCTGGGGCAGGCGGGACACCCCTGACACTGCCGGGCCGCGAACTAGGGCTCGGCGTACGCCGCGTCAGTCCACGCCGACCGACTCGAACCGCCACCTGTGCACGGCCCGCGTCACCAACTCCGGTGCGGGCTCCGGCAGTTCGGGAAGGTCGGCGTCGTACGCGGCGTCCCACCAGGTCAGCACGAGCACCCGGTCCTGCGGGGCGCGGAAGCTCTCCCGCCGGACCGGCTCACCGTCCAGGACCTGCGCCCGCGCCCAGGCGAGCAGCTCCGCGCCCCGCCCTTCGGCGGCGCGGGCCTCCCACATCAGCGCGACGGTCACGAGTACAGGTTCTCCTTGCTGACCTCGTGCACGTGATCGTGAGAGTGGTCGTGATCGTGCGTGTGCCCCGGCACGTGCGGCTCCGTCACCGGCAGCGAAGAATCCGCCGACAGGTCCCAGGCGGAGGCCGAGCGGTTGCGCGCCACCATCTCCGCGCCGAGCGCGGCGACCATCGCGCCGTTGTCCGTGCACAGCTTCGGCCGCGGCACCCGCAGCCGGATCCCGGCCGCCTCGCAGCGCTCCTGCGCGAGCGCACGCAGCCGGGTGTTGGCGGCCACGCCGCCGCCGATCATCAGGTGGTCGACGCCCTCGTCCTTGCAGGCCCGCACGGCCTTGCGGGTCAGCACGTCGACGACCGCCTCCTGGAAGGACGCCGCCACATCACGTACGGGAACGTCCTCGCCCGCGGCCCGCTTGGCCTCGATCCAGCGCGCGACGGACGTCTTCAGACCGGAGAAGGAGAAGTCGTACGCGGGGTCGCGCGGCCCGGTGAGCCCGCGCGGGAAGGTGATCGCGGTCGGGTCGCCCTCCTTCGCGTACCGGTCGATGACGGGACCGCCCGGGAAGCCCAGGTTGAGCACCCGCGCGATCTTGTCGAAGGCCTCGCCCGCCGCGTCGTCGATGGTCGCGCCCAGCGGACGTACGTCCGAAGTGATGTCGGCGGACAGGAGCAGCGAGGAGTGGCCGCCCGACACGAGCAGCGCCATCGTCGGCTCCGGCAGCGTGCCGTGCTCCAGCTGGTCCACGCAGATGTGCGAGGCCAGGTGGTTCACGCCGTACAGCGGCTTGCCGAGCGCGTACGCGTACGCCTTGGCCGCCGAGACACCGACGAGCAGCGCGCCCGCGAGACCGGGCCCCGCGGTCACCGCGATGCCGTCGAGATCAGAAGCGGCGACCCCCGCTTCCTTCAGCGCACGGTCGATGGTCGGCACCATGGCTTCCAGGTGCGCGCGGGATGCGACCTCGGGCACGACACCGCCGAAGCGGGCGTGCTCGTCGACGCTGGAGGCGACGGCGTCGGCGAGCAGGGTGGTGCCGCGGACGATGCCGACGCCGGTCTCGTCGCAGGAGGTCTCGATGCCGAGTACGAGCGGTTCGTCAGCCATGGGTGTCGGTTCCTTGCACGGGATTCACTGAGGTTGATGGATCGGTCAGGCGCATCACCAGGGCGTCCACATTGCCCGGCTGGTAGTAGCCGCGTCTGAAGCCGATGGGCTCGAAGCCGAAGCGCTCGTACAGCTTCTGCGCCCGTGTGTTGTCGACCCGCACTTCCAGCATGACCTCGGCGCACTCGAAGGCCGTCGCCGCGCCAAGGAGATCGGTCAGAAGCCGAGCCCCGAGCCCCGTGCCCCAGTGGCTCGGGGCCACCGCGATGGTCTGTACGTCGGCCTGGTCACCGGAGGACGCGAGCCCCGCGTACCCGACGAGCCGTTCGCCGTCCATCGCCACGACATAGCGGCGGGTCGCCAGCGGGCCGCGCGCGTGCGCGAGCTCGGACCAGAACATGCCGCGCGACCAGGCGTCGTCCGGGAAGAGCTCCTTCTCGAGGACGAACACGGGATCGATGTCCCACCAGCGCATCTCGCGCAGGACAACTGTCGTCACGGACGTCACTTGGGGGTGACCACCTTGTAGTTCTTGGGGACCTGCGCGTCCGGGCGGCGCAGGTAGAGCGGCCGGGGGGCCAGCAGCTCCTCGCCGGCGGCGAGCTTCTCCGCGGCGAGCGAGGCCAGCGCGGCCGCCGAGACGTGCTCGGGGGCGCGGGCGTCCGGGAAGGTGTCGGGGTAGAGCACCGCGCCCGCACCGACGGCGGGCAGCCCCGCCACCGCCTCCGCGATGTCCGCGGGCCGGTCCACGGCGGCGTCCGTGAGGCGGGTGCGGGGGTCCGCGTACCGCGCCCAGTAGACCTCCTTGCGCCGCGCGTCCGTGGCGACGACGAAGGGGCCGCCCTCGATGCCCGACTCGTACGCGAGGCCGTCGAGCGTGCACACGCCGTGCACCGGCACACCGAGCGCGAGGCCGAAGGTGTCGGCGGTCATCAGGCCGACGCGCAGACCGGTGTAGGGGCCGGGGCCCACGCCGACGACGATGCCGGTCACCGCGTCGAGTCTCAGCCCCGCGTCGGCGAGCACCCGGTCGACGGCTGGCAGCAGCAGCTCGCCGTGGCGGCGGGCGTCCACCTGGCTGGAGGCTGCGACGACGGACGACCCGTCGTGCAGGGCGACGGTGACGGCGGGGGTTGCGGTATCCAGAGCGAGCAAGAGCACGCGAACAGCCTACGGCTCCGGCGCACGGCGCACGGCCGACCGGGGAAGCCGCACACCTGCTGCTACCGTCAACGCGTAGCCGTGCGGAGTACGAAGAGGGTGGCGCAGTTGTCCAGGAGCAGCTCGGGATTCGTGGCCGGGCTCACCGCGGCCGCGCTCGCCGCGGTCGGCTTCCTCGCGTACCAGGCGTCGGCCAGCGCGCCGGACCACCTGGCCGGCCAGAAGCCGGACGCCAACCCCTCGGCCTCCGCGTCACGCTCCCCCAAGGACAAGGCAGGACCGAAGGCGGTCCCCGCACATTCCGGTTCGGGCGAGCGGGTCATCTACTCGGTGGGCGAGGACCGCGTCTGGCTGGTCAAGGCCTCCGGCAAGGCGCAGCGCACGTACAAGGTCACGCCGAGCACGGTGGACCCCGTACCGGGGACGTACGCCGTCACCTCGCGCTCGGGGACGGTCACCGGAACGGACGGCGTGCCGATCGAGCACGTCGTGCGC
Organism: Streptomyces sp. NPDC059037; assembly: GCF_042740015.1. Classification (NCBI taxonomy): domain Bacteria; kingdom Bacillati; phylum Actinomycetota; class Actinomycetes; order Kitasatosporales; family Streptomycetaceae; genus Streptomyces; species Streptomyces sp. NPDC059037. Next base: position 14,831 of record NZ_JBHYIG010000010.1, on the reverse strand, counting down.
TTCACCAGCGTGGACGGCATCGCGATCGGATTCAGCTCGGCGGTGGACGGCTCGACCCCGAAGCCGGACCCGTCGAAGAAGACGGGCGGCATCCGCCAGTCACGCGAGAACGGCAACGCGATGTGGGAGTTCGCAACGATCAGCGCGAAGGTAGTGGTCGTTCCTTAGGGCCTTAAAGAGGCACGCTGGAGCGCCCCAAAGGGGCGCGGGGAACTGCGCGAGCAACCACAACAGACCCGCAGCCGCGCACCGGCAATCCGGCGGAGCCCTAGGCGCTCTTCCGCTCCCGAGGCGCCCGCGCCCGATCCGGCGCGCTCGGCGGCGTGGACACCGCCCGAGCAGCCGCGCATGAAGCCAACAACACGCTCATGGAAACGCCCGAAGGCCCAGGGGCCCGCCCTACCTCACGACGTTCTGAAGCCGACATGGATGCCTCCTGGGCTCCCGGGGCAGACATGGTTAGGTAGACCTAACCAATACCGGTACCCATGTCACCACGCGCAGAGCGCCCGGCGCAACATCTTCCCGACGCCTTGTCGGAACCTTCAGCGGAACGTACGAAAGCGCCCCGCACGGGACTACGCGGCCAGCAGCGTGAGGTCCGCCTCGGCCCAGCGCGCCCCGACGCCGCTCAGCGTCACCTCCCGCACCTCGTCCGTGGTGTCGCCCACCGCACGGTGGATCAGCACGCGCAGCCGATCGTCGGAGAGCTCCTCGACCTTGCCGTCACCCCACTCCACGACGATCACCGATTCGGGCAGCGAGACATCGAGGTCGAGGTCCTCCATCTCGTCGAGCCCGCCGCCCAGGCGGTACGCGTCCACGTGCACAAGGGGCGGGCCGTCGGACAGCGACGGATGGACGCGGGCGATGACGAAGGTCGGGGACGTGACGGCGCCCCGTACGCCGAGGCCTTCTCCGAGGCCCCGGGTCAGGGTCGTCTTGCCCGCGCCGAGCTCGCCGGTGAGCATCACCAGGTCGCCGGGGCGCAACAGTTTGGCAAGGCGGCGGCCCAACTCGCCCATCTGCTCGGGCGAGTTGACGGTGATCTTGAGGGTGGTGGCGGGGGTCGGGTCGTGCGGTGCTTCCATGCCGACCACGTTAGCGGCTGCGTCAGCCGCTTGAAGTCCGCGCATCCGCCGCCGCAGGCACGGCCCCCGCCCTGGCCAGCAGGTCCGCGAGCCGGTCGGTGACCACCTCGGGGTGCTCCAGCATGACCAGATGCCCCGCGTCCGGTACGAGCACGAACTCGGCCTCCGGAAGCAGATCGGCGATCGCCTCGCTGTGCTCGCTCGGCGTCACCAGGTCCTTCTCCCCGGCGAGCACGAGCACCGGCAGCTCGGCGAAGTACCGCAGCGCCTCCGCCTTGTCGTGCTCGGCGAACGCCGGATAGAACTCCGCGACCACGTCGATCGGCGTCGACTCGATCATCCGCTCGGCGAACCGCGAGATCGCCGGGTCCACGTCCTTCGACGAGAACGAGTAGCGCTTGATGATCCCCGTGAAGAGATCGGAGGTGGCCCGCCGCCCCCGCTCCACCAGGTCGGCCTGCGAGCCGAGCGCCTTCAGCACGCCGGGCAGGACGCGCCGGACGGCGTTCATCCCGGCCACCGGAAGCCCGAAGTTGACCTGGCCGAGCCGCCCGGCCGACGTACCCACAAGAGCGACCCCCACGACGCGCTCGCGGATCAGCTCGGGGAACTGGTCGGCAAGCGCCATCGTCGTCATGCCGCCCATGGAGTGCCCGACCAGGACCAGCGGCCCCTCGGGCGCGGCCGCGTCGATGACGGCCTTCAGGTCCCGCCCCAGCTGGTCGATGGAGACCGGCTTCCCGTCGTCGAGCTGTGCGGCCCCGCGCCCGGACCGGCCGTGGCTGCGCTGGTCCCAGTAGACACACCGCACGACACCGCGCAGGGCGGCCCGCTGGAAGTGCCAGGAGTCCTGGCTCAGGCAGTAGCCATGGCTGAAGACGACGGTGACCGGGGCGGGCACCTTGCGCCCGAAGAGCCGGCGCCGCCGCGGCGCCTGCGCGCTCTCCGGCTCGACCTCGTCGACCTCGTACGAGAGCTCCGTGCCGTCGTCCGCGTACGCCTTGCCCGGCATGCCGCGCAGCGATCCGTAAGGACCCGATGCGTCGAGCGCGAGCCGTGCCTTCTTGCGCATGCCGCGGCCGACGGTCAGCCGCTCTATGGCGACACCGGCCGCCGCGCCCGCCGCGACGACACCTATCGCGGCACCGGCGATGCCTGCCCTGCGCCAGTTCCCGGCCGCGGCGGCGACTTCCGTCACCGCTTCCGCGGCCGCCCCCGTGCTGCTCTCGCTCACGTGCCGCTCCTACTCAGTCGTCGAGCCGGTCGCCCTCTTCGGCCCGCTCATTCACATAGACGCGCGGAACACGCGATCCGATGCGGGTGACGATCTCGTACGCGATGGTGCCCGCCGCCTGCGCCCAGTCCTCGGCGGTCGGCTCGCCCCGGTCGCCGGGGCCGAACAGGACGGCTTCGGAGCCGGCCGCCGGCTCGTCACCGCCGAGGTCGACCACGAACTGGTCCATGGCCACACGCCCGGCGACCGTCCGCCACTTGCCGCCTACGAGAACCGGTCCGGTGCCCGATGCGTGCCGCGGGATCCCGTCCCCGTAGCCCAGGGGGACGAGGCCCAGGGTGGTCTCCCCGGGCGTGACGTAGTGATGCCCGTAACTGACGCCGTGACCCCCCGGAACATGCTTCACCAGAGCGAGCGAGGCGCTGAGCCTCATGACGGGGCGCAGACCGAAGTCCTCCGGCGTCCCCACCTCGGGGCTCGGCGAGATCCCGTACATCGCGATGCCCGGTCGTACGAGATCGAAGTGGGTCTCCGGCAGGGTGAGCGTGCCCGGCGAGTTGGCGATGTGCCGCACCTCGGGCCGGATCCCCCGCTCCTCGGCGGCGGCGACCATCTCGCGGAAGAGCCGGAGCTGAGCGGCGATGGAGGGATGGCCCGGCTCATCGGCGCACGCGAAGTGCGACCAGAGCCCGGTGACGCGCACGAGCCCCTCGGCCTCGGCCTGAAGCGCCTGCGAGACGAGCTCGGGCCAGTCAGCGGGCATACAGCCGTTACGCCCCAGCCCGGTGTCGGCCTTCAGCTGAACACGCGCAGGACGCCCCGCCTCCCGCGCGGCGGCCGCGACCTCGCGCAGCGCCCACAATCCGCTCACCGACATGTCGAGGTCGGCCTCGATGCCCTCGCGCCAGGGCCCGCCCGGGGTCCACAGCCAGCACATCAGGCGCCCCTGGATCCCGGCGGCGCGCAGCGCGAGCGCCTCCTCGGGGGTCGCGGTGCCCACCCAGGTGGCACCGGCCTCGATCGCGGCCCGAGCGCAGGGCACCATTCCATGTCCGTACGCATCGGCCTTCACCACGGCCATGAAGGCGGCGCCTGGCGCGTGGGCACGCAAAGTCCGCACATTGGCCCGGAGGGCGGCCAAATCGATCTCGGCGCGGGCACGCAAGGGTGCGGTCTCAGTCATAACGCCGACCAGTCTCTCAGAGCCCACCGACACCCTCGCAGCCGCGCGCCTCAGGTCCCGGGCCTGCGCCCCCACGCGAAGACCCGGTCTCCCTTGTGGAGCGTCTTCCACAGCCGACGTGCGTCGTCGAGCCGCAGGTTCACACAGCCGTGCGAGCCGGGCGGGTTGTGGATGCTGCCGTAGATGCCGTGGAAGGCCTGCCCACCGTCGAAGAACTGGCTGTAGGGCATCGGCGTCTCATAGATCGTCGACCAGTGGTTCTTGTGCTTCCAGTAGACCTTGTGCCACCCGGTACGGGTCACGTACCCGGCCCGCCCGCTCCGCACGGGCATGGGCCCGAGCAGCACGCGCTTCCCCTTCTGCACCCACATCAACTGACGCCGCAGATCGACACAGGCGACGCGGTACGCGCGCGTGGGGCACTTCTTCGTGTCGACTTCGCCGAGCGGCACGGATTCGACGAGCTCTTCGCCGCGGGCGGGGGCCGGTTCGACGGCGTCTTCTTCGGCACTTGGGGTGTAGGTGTCCGGCGCCAGGGCCTGGTCCGGGGTGTCCTGCTGCCAGGAATATGACGGAGGGAGCGGGACGCCGGGCGCGGGGGATGCGGGGCGCGGCGGCGGGGGTTCGGCGAGGGCGGGCCCCGCGGGGATGGCGGCGGCCATCGCCAGCAGCAGGGAGAGCCCGCGCCGGGTGGTCTGACTGATCATGCGATGAGCGAACCCTGCGGGGCAGGTGCGTGGCGCTGAGCCGCGCGGCGGCGTCACCCAAAGGGGGGGCGCCCTCCGCCCACCGCGGCCACCGACTCCCTCCGCGGCACACGCGAAGCGGCGGGACAAGAAGCGGCCCGAGGCCGCAGGCCTACCCCCGTACGTCCCGCCAAGCCACCGGAAGCGCCGCCGCAACGTCCTGCGCCCCCACCGGCGCCCCGTCCGCCGCATGCCGAGCGGCCAGCCCATGGAGATACGCCCCCACCGCCCCCGCGTCCCCCGCCGAAAGCCCCGCCGCCAGCAAAGCCCCGGCAAGCCCCGACAGCACATCCCCGCTGCCCGCGGTGGCCAGCCACGGCGTCCCCGTCGAATTGACCCGCACCACACCCCCGCGGCCACCGCCACGGCCACCCCCACGTCCGCCCACACCGCCGGCCACCAGCGTCGTGGACCCCTTCAGAAGCACCGTCGCCCCATACCGCCCCGCCAACTCCCGCACAGCGGCAAGGCGCCCCCGCTCCACTTCCCCCCGCGAGACCCCCAGCAGGGCCGCCGCCTCCCCCGCATGCGGCGTCAGCAGAGTCGGGGCGGACCGCGCCCGCACCACCTCGGCCTCGACGAGCCGCAGCCCGTCCGCGTCGATCAGCACCGGCACATCCGCGGCGACCACGTCCTCAAGCCGCCCCGCATCGTCCCCGAGCCCCGGCCCGACGACCCACGCCTGCACCCGCCCGGCCTTGGACGGCGCCCCGTCGGAGACAAGCGCCTCGGGGAACCGGGCGATCACCGCGTCCACGGCAGGCCCGACGTACCGCACGGCCCCCGCCCCACCCCGCAGCGCACCCGCGACCGCGAGCACCGCGGCCCCCGGATACCGCACCGACCCGGCGACGACACCCACCACGCCCCGCCGGTACTTGTCGCTCTCCCCCGTCGGCTCCGGCAGCAGCGCGGCCACGTCCTCGTACTGAAGAGCCTCCGCCTCGGGAGCCCCGAGCACCGCACCGAGCCCGATGTCCACGAGCCGCACGACACCGGCGTACTCCCGCCCGGGATCGATCAGCAGCCCCGGCTTGTACGCCCCGAAGGTCACCGTGACGTCGGCCCGCACCGCGTCCCCGGCCACCACCCCGCTGTCGGCGTCGACGCCGCTCGGCAGATCGACGGCGACCACGGGCACCCCCGACTCCCGCACCAGGCCCACCACTTGAGCGGCCCCGGCCCGCAGCCCGCCCTGCCCGCCGATGCCCACGATCCCGTCGACGACAAGATCGGCGCCCCGCAGAGCGTCCTCCGCGGAATCGGAACCGGAACCGGAATCGGAACCGGAAGAGGAAGAGGAAACCACCCGCCCGCCGGCCGCACGGAACGCCGCGAGCCCATCCGCATGCACCCGATCGGGCGAGAGCAGCACCGCGCCGACCCCCGCGCCACGCCGGGCGAGCCGCGCCCCGGCGTACAGCGCGTCGCCCCCGTTGTCCCCGCTCCCCACAAGCAGCACGACACGGGCCCCGTACACCTTGCCGAGCACCTGGGCACAGACCACGGCGAGCCCGGCGGCGGCCCGCTGCATCAGGGCGCCTTCCGGCAACCGGGCCATCAACGACCGCTCGGCGGCCCTGACCGTCTCCACGGAGTACGCAGTACGCATGCCCCGAGTCTGTCAGCCGACAACACGGCCCGCAGCGGCCAACCGACCACCGCCGACCGCCAAGGCCGCCCCTACCCCTCAGCTATCACCACAGCGGAAGCCACCCCCGCGTCATGGCTGAGCGACACATGCCACTGCCGTACCCCCAGCTCGGCGGCCCGCGCGGCCACCGTCCCCTTCACCCGCAGCCGCGGCTGCCCGCTCTCCTCGACGAACACCTCCGCGTCCGTCCAGCGCAACCCCGCCGGCGCCCCCAGCGCCTTGGCCAGCGCCTCCTTCGCCGCGAACCGCGCGGCCAGCGAGGCGATCCCGCGCCGCTCCCCGCTCGGCAGCCACAACTCCCGCTCCACGAACAACCGCTCGGCCATCCCGGCCGTGCGCTCGAGCGACGCACCGAACCGATCGATCTCGGCCACGTCGATACCAACCCCAATAATCACGGGCAGCAGCCTAGAGCCCCGCCCCAGCCCCGCAGGGTGACGCACCCCACCCTCCGCCCCGTTCAAACAGCCGTAACAATGGACTGTGATCTCTTCGGTCTCCGTGCCCCCGACGGCACCCCGGAGCGCCCACCGGCACAAGCCGGAGGCGACTCCCTACGTCGACCTCACCCGCGCCGAGTGGAGTGCTCTCCGCGAGAAGACACCCCTGCCCCTCACCGCGGAAGAGCTGGAGAAGCTGCGCGGCCTCGGTGACGTCATCGACCTCGACGAGGTGCGGGACATCTACCTCCCGCTCTCCCGCCTCCTCAACCTCTACGTCGGCGCGACGGACGGCCTGCGCGGCGCCCTCAACACCTTCCTCGGCGAGAAGGGGTCCCAGTCCGGAACCCCCTTCGTCATAGGGGTCGCGGGCTCGGTGGCGGTCGGCAAGTCCACCGTCGCCCGCCTCCTCCAGGCCCTGCTCTCCCGCTGGCCCGAGCACCCCCGCGTGGAACTGGTCACCACGGACGGCTTCCTGCTCCCCACCAAGGAGCTGGAGGCCCGCGGCCTGATGTCCCGCAAGGGCTTCCCGGAGTCGTACGACAGAAGAGCCCTCACCCGCTTCGTGGCGGACATCAAGGCGGGCAAGGACGAGGTGACGGCCCCCGTCTACTCCCACCTGATCTACGACATCGTGCCGGGCCAGCGCCTCTCCGTCCGCCGCCCCGACATCCTCATCGTCGAGGGCCTGAACGTCCTGCAGCCGGCCCTCCCCGGCAAGGACGGCCGCACCCGCGTCGGCCTCGCCGACTACTTCGACTTCAGTGTGTACGTGGACGCGCGCACGGAGGACATCGAGCGCTGGTACCTGAACCGCTTCCGCAAGCTGCGCGCGACGGCCTTCCAGAACCCGTCCTCGTACTTCCGCAAGTACACCCAGGTGTCGGAGGAAGAGGCGCTCGACTACGCCCGCACCACCTGGCGGACCATCAACAAGCCCAACCTGGTGGAGAACGTGGCCCCCACCCGGGGCCGCGCGACCCTGGTCGTACGCAAGGGCCCCGACCACAAGGTGCAGCGCCTGAGTCTCCGCAAGCTCTAGCCCACGACTACGCTGCGCGGATGCTGCATCTGCGCCTGATCACCCCGGCGGACAAGACCGACGACGTGGTGCGCCTGATCGAGAAGACGGTCGGCGCCACCCACCTCACCGTCATGCCGGGCGTGGCCCGCAACCCGGCGGGCGACGTCGTGATGTGCGATGTCGCCCGCGAGGCCGGCGACACCCTCATCGGCGGCCTGCGCGCGCTCGGCATCGACAAGACCGGCTCGATCGCGCTGGAGAACATCGACCTGTCCCTGTCCCTGCGCGCCGACAAGGCGGAGGACGAGGCACCGGGCGAGGGCGCGGACGCGGTCCTGTGGGAGCAGCTCACGGACGCGACGCACGAGGAGTCGACGCTCTCGATCACGTACGTCGCCTTCATCACGCTCGCCACGATGATCGCGGCCTGCGGTGTGGTGCTCGACAACGCGATCCTGATCGTGGGCGCGATGGCGGTCGGCCCCGAGTTCGGCCCGCTCGCGGGCTTCTGCACGGCCCTGGTGCAGCGCGCCCCGCGCCTGGCGCTGCGCTCGCTGATCGCGCTCCTCGCGGGCTTCGCCATCGCCATGGCGGTGACGGTCGGCTTCAGCTACTTCATGGACGCCGTGGGCCTGTTCACCGAGGAGAAACTGGAGCAGGACCGCCCCAACACCAGCTTCGTGTACGCGCCCGACTGGTTCTCGTTCGTCGTGGCGGTGCTCGCGGGGATCGCGGGGACGCTCTCGCTGACGTCGTCCAAGTCAGGCGCGCTGGTCGGCGTCGCCATCTCGGTGACGACGGTCCCCGCGGCGGCCAACGCGGCGGTGGCGCTCAGCTACGGAGACGCGGAGCAGACCTGGGGCTCCACCGAGCAGCTGCTGCTCAACCTGCTCGGCATCGTCCTGGCCGGCACGCTCACGCTGCTGGTCCAGAAGCTCCTCTGGACCAGACAGCACGAACGTACGGCGAAGTCAGGACTCCGCTAGAGCGGACAACAGCCCTACCCCAGCGCGGACTTCACCACATCGGCGAGCCGCCCGGCCACCGACCGGGCCTGCTCGATGTCGGCGGCCTCGACCATGACCCGCACCAGCGGCTCGGTGCCCGAGGAGCGCAGCAGCACCCGCCCCGTCGCGCCCAGCTCGGCCTCGGCCTCAGCGACGGCTGCGGTCAGCTCCGCGGAGGTCGTGACCCGCGACTTGTCGACGTCGGGCACGTTGATGAGCACCTGCGGAAGCCGCTCCATGACCCCGGCGAGCTCCGCGAGCGAACGCCCGGTCTCGGCGACGCGTGCCGCGAGCAGCAGGCCCGTGAGCGTGCCGTCGCCGGTCGTCGCGTGGTCGAGGATGATCACGTGCCCGGACTGCTCACCGCCGAGGGCGAAGCCGTGCTCCTTCATCGACTCCAGGACGTACCGGTCGCCGACGGCGGTCTGTACGAGGGACAGGCCCTCGCGCTCCATGGCGAGCTTGAAGCCCAGGTTCGACATGACCGTCGCGACAACGGTGTCCGAGCGCAGCGTGCCGTGCTCCCGCATGGCGAGCGCGAGCACCGCGAGGATCTGGTCGCCGTCGACCTCGGCGCCCGTGTGGTCCACGGCCAGGCAGCGGTCCGCGTCCCCGTCGTGCGCGACACCGAAGTCGGCGCCGTGCTCGACGACGGCGGCCTTCAGGAGGCCCAGGTGCGTGGAGCCGCAGCCGTCGTTGATGTTCAGGCCGTCCGGCTTGGCGCCGATCGTGATGATCTCGGCACCGGCGCGGGCGAACGCCTCGGGCGAGACACGGGCGGCCGCGCCGTGCGCCTCGTCGAGGACGATCTTCAGCCCTTCGAGGCGGTTCGGCAGGACGCCGATGAGATGGGCGACGTACTGGTCGAGGCCCTGGTCGTACGTCGTCACACGGCCGACGCCGGCGCCCGTGGGGCGCTGCCAGGGAGCGCCGGTGCGGTGCTCCTCGTACACGGACTCGATACGGTCCTCCAGCTCGTCGGCCAGCTTGTGACCGCCGCGCGCGAAGAACTTGATGCCGTTGTCCGGCATGGCGTTGTGGCTCGCGGAGAGCATCACGCCGAGGTCGGCGCCCAGCGCACCGGTGAGATGCGCCACCGCGGGGGTGGGCAGCACACCGACGAGCTGGACGTCCACGCCCGCGCTCGCGAGACCGGCGACCACCGCGGCCTCCAGGAACTCCCCTGACGCGCGGGGGTCTCGTCCGACCACCGCGACCGGCCGATGGCCCTCGAACGTGCCCGCCTCGCCGAGCACATGAGCCGCCGCCACGGAGAGCCCGAGCGCGAGCTCGGCCGTCAGATCCGCGTTGGCGACACCGCGCACGCCGTCCGTGCCGAAGAGTCGTCCCACTGCTGTCCTCCTCCGGACTTCTACCCCGGGATCACCGGGGTCCCGCCCCAGTGATCACCAGGGTTTCCGATAAACGAACGCCCCGGCAGCACAACAACGTGCCGCCGGGGCGAGCGAAAGTACAAGCAGGCAGATTAGCGCTTGCTGTACTGCGGAGCCTTGCGGGCCTTCTTGAGACCGGCCTTCTTGCGCTCGACCGCACGGTCGTCACGCTTGAGGTAACCGGCCTTCTTGAGGGCGCCACGGTTGTTCTCGACGTCGGCCTCGTTCAGCGCACGGGCGACACCGAGACGGAGCGCACCGGCCTGGCCGGAGACGCCGCCACCCGAGATGCGGGCGATGACGTCGTAGCGGTTGTCGAGCTCGAGCACCTTGAAGGGCTCGTTGACTTCCTGCTGGTGGACCTTGTTCGGGAAGTAGTCCTCGAGCGTGCGCCCGTTGACCTTCCACTTGCCGGTGCCCGGGACGATCCGGACGCGGGCGATGGCGTTCTTGCGACGGCCCAGGCCGGCGGCCGGCTGCGGGTCGCCGAAGCGCGCGGCGTTCGACTCCGAGGTGTACTCGCCCTCGACGGGCGCCTCGGACTCGGTGGTGTACTGCTCGACGTCAACAACCTCGGTCTCTTCGACCGGCTGCTCAACGGTGGTCTCGGCCACGATTCTCCTCAGATCTTTCTTTACGTCTTAGGGGGTGTGGCCGGAACTACTGCGCGACCTGGGTGATCTCGAACGGCACCGGCTGCTGGGCAGCGTGCGGGTGCTGGTCGCCCGAGTAGATCTTCAGCTTCGAGAGCATCTGACGACCCAGGGTGTTCTTGGGGATCATGCCCTTGATGGCCTTCTCGACGGCCTTCTCGGGGTTCTTCGCGAGAAGCTCGTCGTAGCGCACCGAACGAAGACCGCCCGGGAAGCCGGAGTGGCGGTAAGCCAGCTTCTGGGTCTTCTTGTTGCCGGAGAGGTGAATCTTCTCGGCGTTGATGATGATGACGAAGTCACCCATGTCCATGTGCGGCGCATAGGTCGGCTTGTGCTTGCCCCGGAGGAGGTTCGCTGCCGTGGTCGCCAGACGGCCCAGGACGATGTCCTGCGCGTCGATGATGTGCCACTGGCGAGTGACATCGCCGGGCTTGGGGCTGTACGTACGCACTTCGTAGCCTTCGCTTCTTCAGTGGATGGGGTCCAGACACACGGCACCCCAGAAGCGATCACGAAGTGATCATGCAGCTGGGGCTCACAATGCCGGGGACGCTGCCCGTATGCGAGCCACTGGTGACTGCTCCAGGGAACCTACGTATGGGCCCTTCGCGTGAGAACGACGAAGCCAATACGCATAACAATCCCCGAGAGTACCCGCGCCGCCCCGTACGGGTCAAAACGCGGCCCTGGAGACCCGCACCGGCGACTCCCCCACCACAGGCGGCTCTGCACTTTCCGGGCCGGCCCCGCCCGTCGTCCGGGCGCAGCTCCGGGCGACCGTGAGAGCCAGCACACAGAGCGTCACGAAGTCCCGGAAGGCCCTCCTGGTACCCGGCTCAAGCCAGGGCCAGCTGAACCCCGGAACCTGCGGCACGAGCGCCACCCAGAACCACGGCCCCCTGGCCACCGCACCCGGCACGAGCGCCCCCGCGAGCAGCAGCGGCACGACGACCAGCAGATAGTGGTCGTACGACGGCCTGGACACCAGGAAGGCCGCCAGCATCAGCATCACGGCCGTCTCGACCACCCGCAGCGGCCCCGCGCCGCCGCTCCCCCACCGCCGCCAGGCGCACCACACCCCCGCCGCCGCAGCCGTGACGGCCAGCAGCGAAGCCGCCCCTTGCGGCACCCCCAGACGCGGAAGCACCGCCGCGGGCGACGCCTCATAGAGCCGTACGAAGCGGTCGTCGCCCCGCAGCAGGAACGGCAGCGTCCGCGTGAAGAACCCCGCCGGATCCGGCATGAGCAGCGCCGACCCCACGGACACCGCCCCGGGCACGAGCACGGCCCCCGCGAGCCCCCGCCACCGCCGCGCGAAGACGAAGAGCAGCACCACCGGCGCGAGCAGCGGCTTCACGGCGACGGCCGCCCCGATCACCAGGCCCGCGGCCACCCACCGCCCCCGGCACACGAGCAACAGCGCGAGGGGCAGCGCGGCCGCCGACGCCACCGTCCAGTTGCCAAGGTCGACGAGGTGCCCGAACGGCGCGAACCCCACGGCGAGCGCGAGAAGACCAAGGGCCGCGAACCGGCTGCGCCACGGCACCGCGTGGATCCGCAGCGCGCACGCCCACCCGGCGACGAGCGCGGCGGTGACTCCGCCCGGCACCAGGAACCGCACGACGGACTGCGGGAGCAGCGCCTGGGGCAGCGCGGCGAGCACGGCCCCCGGCAGATACAGAAAATGCCGGTCGGCGTAGGGCGAGCGCCCGTCCAGCCAGGCCTCGGCGGCCCGCACCACGATCGCGTTGTCCATCCCGCCGTCCGGGCCGCGCAGCCCCACCCGGACGACCGCGGCGAGCAGCACCGCCCCGAGCGCCGCCCAGGCATGCCAGGTCGCAGGCCGCGACAACCACCCACCAAGAGCCCCACCATCAGCCCCACTAAGAGCGCTTTTGCCCGTATTCATACAGATCAGGCTAGGTCGGAAGCCTCCCCCGGCCCCGGCTCAACATCCCCAACTCCCCGTCTAAGATGCGGCGCATGAGCTTTGGGCAAGGGGGACCTCAGTGGGGTCCGGGCGATGGACAGACCCCTGACTGGGCGGCGCTCGCCGAGGCGTCCGAGTCGCGCGCCCGGCGCCGCAAGTGGCTGATGATCGGCGGTGGCGCGCTCGCCACGGTCGCGGTCGCCGCCGCCGTGGCCGTGGCGGTCGTCTCCGCGAACAGCGACAACTCCTCCGCGTCGAACAAGCCGGCCAGCGAGCTGCCGACGACCGCGGACATCCCCGGGGCGAGCACGAACCCCGGCCCGTCCTTCGAGGAGACGACGCCGCCGCCCCCGCCGGACCCCAAGGAGTTCATCTCCAGCGCCAAGAAGGACAAGGCGCCGCTCAGCGCCGACACCCTCTTCCCCGGCAAGACGCTGACCTCGGGCGACAGCGTCTACAAGAAGGGCGCCACCAGCGGCACGAAGAAGTGCGCGAGCGTCACCCAGGCCGCCCTGGGCGCGCTCCTCACCAAGCACGACTGCACGACGCTGTACCGCGCCAGCTATGTGAAGGACAACGTGGCGGTGACGGTCGGTGTGGCCGTCTTCGACACCGCGGCCCAGGCCGAGAAGGTCAACAAGCAGGCGGAGAAGGGCCTCGTCGTCTCGCTCCCCGGCAAGGGCGTGCCCAGCTTCTGCCGTACGGCGGTCTGCCGCGGCACGTACAACGCGTACGGCCGCTACGCCTACTTCACGACCACCGGCTTCACCAGCGACAAGGACGTCACGACGAAGGACCGCAAGGTCTACTCCGTCGGCGACGACCTGGCCCGCTTCACCTTCCAGCAGATCAACCGGCGGGGCGAGACGCAGGCCTCCGCCGCGGCCAACGCCCCGCAGTAGACCGGAAGTCGACGGTCCGGCGACCGGGGCTCAGCAGCACCCGGCGCCGGGCAACGTCCGCTTGTTGCGCGCTTCCTTGCTGCGCGCGGCGAGCAACTCGTCGGCGGGATAACCGACTTCCTCAAGGGTCAGCCCGTGCGGCCGCACGACATGCACGGCGGAGTCCCGAACGCCGGCGGCGAGCACCTTCCCGGGCCACTCCACGGGCCGGTGACCGTCCCCCACGAACAACATCGCACCCACCAACGACCGCACCATGTTGTGGCAGAAGGCATCGGCCCGCACGGTCGCCTCGAGGATCCCGTCGTCCCGCCGCTCCCACCGCAGTTCCTGCAGCGTACGAATGGTCGTGGCACCCTCGCGCCGCTTGCAGTAGGCGGCGAAGTCGTGCTCCCCGATGAGCCGCTCGGCAGCCGCGTTCATCGCGTCGAGGTCCAACTCCCAGTCGTGCCACAGCACATGACTGCGCAACAGCGGGTCGACACCGCCGGGATGGTCGGTCACGCGATAGGCGTAGCGCCGCCACACGGCCGAGAACCGCGCATTGAACCCGGCGGGCGCCTCGGCCACCTTCCAGATCCGCACATCGTGCGAAAGCCGCCCGGCGAGCCGCCGCAGCAGCTTGTCACCGTGCTCGGCCCACACGCTCTCCGGCAGATCGACATGGGCGACCTGCCCCCGGGCGTGCACCCCGCTGTCGGTCCGCCCCGCGACGGTCAGCTCGTACGTCTCCTGCGACCGCGTCACGGTCCGCAGCGCACTCTCGATCTCCCCCTGGACGGTCCGCTGCCCCTGCCGCTGCTTGGCCCAGCCGGAGAAGTCCTTGCCGTCGTACGAAAGGTCGAGACGCACCCGCACAAAGCCGGGCTCTACTTCATCACTCACACCGCAATCCTCTCAGCACCAGGTGCATACGAAAGCGGGCCCGCCCCCCAGGGGGCGGACCCGCTCACAGAAGCGCTATGCCTCAGGCGTCCTTGGACTCCTCGGCGGCCTCAACCGGAGCGTCCTCGACGGGCGCGTCCTTCTTGAGGGCGTCTTCCTTGACGGCACGCTTGGTGGCCGCCTCGGCCTCACCGGTGGCAGCCTGCGCCACGGTCAGGGCCTCGACCAGCTCGATGATCGCCATGGGCGCGTTGTCGCCACGACGGTTACCGATCTTGGTGATACGGGTGTAACCACCCGGGCGGTTCTCGTAGCGCGGGCCGATCTCCGTGAAGAGCGTGTGCACGATGCTCTTGTCGGTGATGACGGACAGCACCTGGCGGCGGTTGTGAAGGTCACCCTTCTTCGCCTTGGTGACCAGACGCTCCGCGTAGGGACGCAGACGACGGGCCTTCGCCTCGGTGGTCGTGATGCGACCGTGCTCGAAGAGCTGCTTGGCAAGGTTCGCCAGCAGAAGCTTCTCGTGCGCGGCGCTGCCGCCCAGACGGGCACCCTTGGTGGGCTTCGGCATGTGTTTCTCCTTGATGTCTGCCCCGGCCGTATCAGGTACCGGGGTCAGCGGAACCGCGCCCCGTAAGGGGGGCGGGGGACAGCGCGCGCCACCACAACGCACGCCCACCCCAAAAAA
>NZ_JBHYIG010000009.1:45494-71864 GCF_042740015.1 Streptomyces sp. NPDC059037 | reverse complement strand
GGGGGGGGGGGGGCCCAGCCGTGGCGGGATCGCGGGTTGTGGTGCGCGTGCGCTTTTTTTCAGATGGGGAAAAAAACGGCTCTACAGTCATGATCATGGGAAGGCCGAAGCAGTTCGATCCGGACGCCGCCGTCGAGCAGGCCATGGACGTGTTCTGGCGCAAGGGGTACGCCGCCACCACGCCGCAGGACCTCGTCGACGCGCTCGGTATCGGCAAGGGCAGTCTCTACAACACCTTCGGCAGCAAGCACGCCCTGTTCGAGCGGGCGCTGCGCCGCTACCGCGACAGTCAGGCCCTGGCTCTCATCGAGATGCTCGAGGAGTCGGGGCCCGTCAAGGAGCGGTTGCGCGCGGCGCTCTGGCTCCTCGTCGACATGGACCTCGCCGACCCGGACCGCCGTGGCTGCATGGCGGTGAACACCGCGGCCGAGCTGGCCGGGGCGGACGAGGTGGCGACCGAACTGGTGCGGCGGATGTTCGACCGCACGGAAGAGGCGTTCCAGGCGCTGATCGAGAAGGGGCAGCGGGCGGGGGAGATCGACCCCGCTCGCGATGCCCGGGGCGCCGGGAGTCTGCTCCTGACGACGGTCGTCGGCCTGCGGCTCATGGCCCGCGTCGCCGAGGGGCCGGACCGCCTTTCCCGGGTGATCGACGCGACGGTCGACGCCCTCTGACGTACTCAGGATTCAGCAACTGAGCGTCCTTCACGTCGGATTGGGCAGCCGCCCATCCGGCATCTCTCTGCCCACATTTTGTACTTACAGTTCAAGAACTGTCCGAACTCCACTGAACTCCACTGAACTCCACCCAAGGACCGGGGAAACCATGCAGCTCGACCTGAACTCCAAGACCGCCGTCGTCACCGGCGCGAGCCGCGGCATCGGCCTGGCCACCGTCAAGTCGCTGATCGACGAAGGCGTACGCGTCGTGGGCGCCGCCCGTACCATCACCCCCGAGCTCAAGGAGACCGGTGCCTTCGCGGTCTCCGCCGACCTCAGCACCGCCGAGGGGGTGGCCACCCTCATGGACGCCGCTTTCGCCGAACTCGGCGGCATCGACCTGCTGGTGAACAACGTCGGCGCAGGTGACGCGGTGGAGCCGGTCGGCTTCCTCGACACCGGTGACGCGCAGTGGCAGGGCATCTTCGACCTCAACCTGCTCAGTGCGGTCCGCGTCACCCGTACCGCGCTGCCCAGCCTGATCGAGCGGCGCGGCGCGATCGTCAACGTCTCGTCCATCAACTCCCGGCTCCCCGCGGCCGGTCCCGTCGCCTACAGCGCGGCCAAGGCGGCGCTCACCGCCCTCGGCAAGTCACTGGCCGAGGAGTTCGGACCGAAGGGCGTACGCGTCAACACGGTCTCGCCCGGCGTGGTGCGCACCGCCATCTGGGAGGACCCCGAGGGCTTCGGTGGCAAGGTGGCCGCCGGTGCCGGGGCCGAGCACGGCGCGTTCCTCGCGCAGATCCCCGACGCGTTCGGCATCACGACCGGGCGGATCACCGAAGCGCGGGAAGTGGCGTCCCTGATCACGTTCTTGCTCTCCGACGTGGCCGGGAACATCACGGGCGCCGACCACGTCATCGACGGCGGCACCGTCAAGACGATCTGACGTTCCCCAACTCGGCCCGGGTGCCGGCGCCTTGGGTGAGCAGCCACCGTACGACGTCGTCGGCGTCCTGGGCGCGGGCGATGTCCAGGGGTGTCATGTCGTCGTAGCCGATCCAGTCGAGCTCTGCTCCCTCCTGGAACAGGCGTTGCGCGGTGGGGAGTTGGCCGCCGTGGCAGGCGCCCCAGAAGGCGCTGGTGATCGCCGGTCCGGTGGGCGGTTCGGGTGCGGTGACGAAGGCCTCGACCTGGGCGAGCAGGCCCAGCGTCGCCGCGTCCTGGAGGTCCGCGCGGGCGCCGTGCTCCAGCAGGCGGCGGGCCGCGCGCCACTGGCCGAAGCCGCGGGCGTCGGCGAGCGGGGTGCCGCCGCCGATGACGGCGCCGGTCGCCTCGATGTCGGCGCCCGCGGCGATCAGCGCGTCCAGGGCGATGACGTCGTCGTTGCTCGCGGCCCAGTGGAGCGGCGTCTCGGCGTGGGAGCCGACGAACCGGGCGCTGGGGTCGGCGCCCGCGGCGGCGAGGGCGGCGATGACCTCCGGGGCCTGCGGGTAGTGCCCCGGCCAGTCGGTCGCGATGTGCAGCAGGCTCCGCCCGCCCGCGGCGGGACCTTCCGTGGTGATGGTGCCGGAGGCCAGCCCGGGGTGATCGGCGAGGAGCCGGCGAAGCGCCTGGACGTCGCCCTTCCGGATCGCCTCGGTCACCGAGATGGCAAGCGGGTCAAGGGAGTTGAGGTTCTTCACGAGGGGGTCGGCCTCCTGCGCGGGCGCTCTCGGGCGCTCTCGGGTACTGTCGGGCGGTCTGGTCCAGACCTATTGACGGCAGGTCTGGACCACTTTACGGTGTGGCGCACCGCACCGCGTACGTCTCCAGGCACCACAGTCCAGGAGGTCAGCGTGTCACCCAGAACCTCTCGCCGCCGCCAGGTTTCCCTGACCACGCTCCGCGCGCCGTCCCGGCTGTTCGCGGTCGGCCTTGCGATGGTCGTCGCCGTGTCGACGCTCGTCGGCGCCGCGCCGGGCCCGTCGCAGGACAGCCGTACCGTCCAGGACAGCCGTACCGTCCAGGACGAGACCTGCGCGGTCAAGTCGAAGCCCGCCGGGAAGGTGCTCCAGGGCTACTGGGAGAACTGGGACGGCGCCGCCAATGGCGTGCACCCGCCGTTCGGCTGGACCCCGATCACCGACACCCGCATCCGCGACCACGGCTACAACGTCATCAACGCCGCGTTCCCGGTGATCCGTTCGGACGGCACCGTCCTGTGGGAGGACGGCATGGACTCGACGGTGAAGGTCGCCACGCCCGCCGAGATGTGTCAGGCCAAGGCGGAAGGCGCCACGATCCTGATGTCGATCGGCGGCGCGACGGCCGGTATCGACCTCAGTTCGAGCACGGTCGCCGACCGGTTCGTCGAGACCGTGGTGCCCATCCTGAAGAAGTACAACTTCGACGGCATCGACATCGACATCGAGACCGGCCTGGTCGGCAGCGGAAACATCACCAGCCTGTCCGCCTCGCAGGCCAACCTCATCCGCATCATCGACGGCGTACTCGCGCAGATGCCCGCCAACTTCGGCCTGACGATGGCGCCCGAGACGGCGTACGTCACCGGAGGCAGCGTGACGTACGGCTCCATCTGGGGCGCCTACCTCCCCATCGTGAAGAAGTACGCCGACAACGGCCGCCTCTGGTGGCTGAACATGCAGTACTACAACGGCAGCATGTACGGCTGCTCCGGCGACTCCTACTCCGCCGGAACCGTCGAAGGCTTCACCGCCCAGACGGACTGCCTGAACAAGGGTCTGGTTATCCAGGGCACCACGATCAAGGTCCCCTACGACAAACAGGTCCCTGGCCTGCCCGCCCAACCGGGCGCGGGCGGCGGCTATATGGCCCCGAACCTGGTGACCCAGGCGTGGAACCACTACGGCGGGGCGCTGAAGGGTCTGATGACGTGGTCCATCAACTGGGACGGGTCCAAGGGGTGGACGTTCGGGGACAACGTGAAGGCGCTGCTGTAGCGCGTAGTTTGCCGAGTACAGCAAACATGCAGGTCAATCGGGGTCACGTCTTTCGGGACGTGGCCCCGTTTCTGCACCGGTGCTGGATCGGTACTGGATGCGAGTGTGGGTCTCCAGCCTTCCGCCGCCCGTTACGACGAGCTCGCCCGTGCCGCCCACGATGGTGCGGATCTGCATATCCAGTTCAGGCTGCGCACCAAGAGCCGTTCAGATGACACGGTGGCTTGCGGTGCTGGTCTTCCAGGATGCGGTCAAGTAGTCGCTGGTCGTTGTTCTGCGCCGGTGCCATGCAACACCCCCACTGATGCAGATGAACCCAGACAGAAGATGTTGACAGCCACCGTTACGGATGAACACCCCGCGCACTGCCGGGAGTTGAGGTGCACAGGCGTGCGGGGGCGGAGTGCGATGATTGGTTCCCTTCGCCGCGCAACAGACCGCGAAGCACTGAGGGCAAGGTCGGTCGAGACTCGGGCGTTCCAACCGTCGAAGGACAGGGCGGCATCGATCAGGCGGAGCTGGTGCGGTGGGGGCTGCGGATGTCCCTGCACCGGGTGATTGTCGGGGAGATCCGGGGCAGTGAGGTCATTTCGATGTGCGACGCGATGAGCCAGGCCAACGACGGGTCGCTGTCGACGATTCATGCCTCCGCCTCGCGCGGGGTGTTCACGAAACTTGCCGCGTACGCCGCCCAGTCCCGCACTGCCATGCTCGCGGCCGGCACCACTCAGCAGCTCAACCAGCTCGGCCTGGTCCTTGACGCCTACCGGTCCGCTTCTCCGCCGACCGCTTGACTCATCCCGGGCTGCCCACCTCGATGTGGGCGGCCCGGGATGAGTCACCAGCACTTGAGGCCGCTTGCACCCGATGCGGCGCGCGTGAGGTGAGGTCGCAGCTGCCCATCACCGCAGGGTGTGACGTGATCGTATGGCCGAAAGCTTGCCTGACCTCCTCTTCTTCCAGGCTCCGGGCAGGGGAAACACGCATCATCGGCTGCCCGTCACCCGACCGGGCACGGTTGAGACTCCTCGGCCAGAGTGACGCTAGCCTCCGCGCCCTGCGCGTGCTGACTTACCTCGAAGTCAACCGCTGACACACGGTCTAGACCGCAGACAACTGCCCACGACCAGCACGAGCACACCGCCAAGACGTCACACCAGCCTCTTTACCGGCCACTTCAAGATGGCGGAGGTTCATGGTGCGGATCGACCAGTCGTAGCGGCCCTCGTCCAGCTCACGGTCTGGAGGTCTACGACCGGCTCATCAGCGCCTGACAGGGATGCCGGCGCCAGCTCGGCAGCCGGTCGTGACCGAGCGGTGCGGCAGAGGGAGCGGGGCTGTTGGAGAAGCTTCCGGCGAGAGACGCCGTGGATGGGGCGAGAGCGGGGGAGGGGCAGCCCTGGGGGCGTGGAGGGAGGGAGTGCACTAGGCGGTGGTGATGATGTCGGCGAAAGAGCTGTCGTGAAGATGTCCACGGAAAAGTGTTGTCCCCGGGTGGCCGCTCGATCTCCTATATGTCGGAACGGCCGACGATCAGCACAGAGTGGAGCGAACATGCACCTGGACGACGACGATGAGCAGACGCGGATCCTCCCCCCGGTGACCGGGCCCGCACAGCCGTCGGGCAATGACGGCGGCCCATCTCGCGCCACCGACAGTGAGCGGCACGGTCGCCACGGGCGGGGCACGCGTGGGCTGAAGGTTCGCGTACTGGCGGGCGGGGTTGTGGCCGCCGCCGCTCTCGCCTCGGTCGGCACGTTCGCGCTGGCGAACCCCTCCGGTGGTGAGAAGCCGAGCGCCACCGCCGCGCGCGCCAAGACACCGCCGAAGCGCCCCGCTCCGAGCAAGTCCGCGCAGTACGAGAAGAAGCTCCTGGTCCTCGTCAACGCCGAGCGGGCGAAGGCGGGTTGCGGGCCCCTGCGCATGGACCGCCGGGTACAGGCCGCCGCGCGGGTGCACGCCCGGGACATGGCGGCGCGCAACTACTACGAGCACGTCAGCCCCGAGGGTGAGCATGCTGACGCCCGGATGCGGAAGGCGGGCTACCCCACGGGCGCGTGGGCCGAGAACATACACAAGGGGCCGAAGGGCCCCAAGACCGCCATGCGTGACTGGATGCGCAGCCCCGGGCACCGCGCCAACATCCTCAACTGCGCGTACAAGGACTTCGGCGCCGGTGTCAGCCTGAAGGCCAACGGCCCATGGTGGGTGCAGAACTTCGGCACCAAGCGCTGACGCCAGATCACACGGGGTGCGCTGCCCGGGCTTGAGCAGTGCACCCCGTTCCCCCTCGCGACGCGCCCGGACGGTCACACACCAACGCGCCGGACCGATGAAGGTGCGCCCGCTCGGACATCGTTCCTCTGCGGGGGATTCAGGGCGACATGCCGCTGGCTGCACAGGCGTTCGGGGCGGCGCGCGCGGGGGCCGAAGAGCACGGCAAGAGCGGGGAGGCGGCCATGTCACAGGCCATGCGTGCCTTCACCCTCGCCTTCACCACTGACCCCACCACCGATGACGAGATCGACCTCGGTGAACACCTCCTGGCCCAGGTCGATCTGCGCGCCGCGACCCTGGACGTACGGATCGCAGCGCTCCTGCGCGACGCCGGCACCGACACGGGAGTCGAGGACCGGGCACAGGTACTGGCGGCGGAGATCAGCACGTCGGGACTGCTCTTCGTCCAGGCCAAGCTGGCACTGGCGCGCGCCTTCCACTACGCCATCCGCGACGACCAGGCGGGCGTCGCCTCCAGAATCGGCCAGCTCCGTGAGCTGACCCGAGAGGGCTACTACGCCTACTACGTCGACATCGCCCACTTCATGGCCGACCTTCCCGCATGTCCACAGCGGCGACGTGGACATGCGGCAGTCACCTGGTTGACCGGACAGGGCCCTACGGAGCCAACGCTTGGCCCACGTGTGAAGCAGCCGGAAGCCCGAGGGCTCCCGACCCGAGGTAGACACCGCCTGCGGGGATGAGGCCGCTCGCGTCGGTGTCGATTTGGAGAATCGTGCCGTCACCGGTGTTCTCGCCGTCGGCTCCGATGGCGAGGTCGGCGCGAGTGGTCCCTCGCAGGTCGGTGAGGGTGACGGCGGATCCGAAGCGGTCCCCCTTCTCTGTGTCCCCGGCGACATCGGGTGTGTCTTGGCTGAGCGCGAGCGATCCTGTGCCGGTCAGCCCGCCTGCGCTGCCCAGCAGGATCAGTGCGGCTCCTGCGTCGGTCTGGTCGACGCTGGGAACGCGGCGTTGGTGGGCGCGAGTTCAGGGTCGCGCTCAACCTCATCCGACTCGACGCATGGTGGAACGGCCATCCCCTCGACCGAACCCGCACCAGCCACCTCGCCCGGCTCGGCCTCTCCCTCACCGCATGAGGGGCTGTGCGATATCTCGCTACTACGCTCCCTGTTGATGCTGGAGCAGGCATGGTCAACTAGCGGAGTGGGCCAGGTACTTACGACCTTCATCGCAGTGGCCGGAACGCTCATCGGTTCTCTTCTCGGGTACCAGTTCCAGAAGCGTGTGGCAGACCGGAGTGAACGCCGCAGCGCCGTCCTCGCCTTCACCGCTGCGACCAACGAATTCATACGGAGCCAACACGACTGGTGGCACCGCCAGTACGAGGAACAGAACGGTTCGGCGCACGTGGCAGCCAGAACGGAAGCCTTCCGAATCCGCGGCCAGGCCTTCCAGGCCGTTCACCAGCTCCGCCTGCTCGTGCCCGATGACGACCTGCATGCACGGGCAGAGCAAACCATCGGGATGATCAGTGCCCTTCACCGCGCAACAGACCGCGAAGAACTGCGGACGAAGTCGGTCGAGGCACGGGCGTCCCTCAACTCCTTTGTCGTACACGCTTCAGCCCAGATCAGGTAGACAGCCGGCAGTTCTCGCACAGGTACTGACCCCGCATTAGCCAGCAGGATCGGTGACACGGCTCTTACCGGCACCCCTACTTCCGGGTCGGCGAGGGCTGGGAGGAGAACGCGGTGAACGCGGCGCTTAGAGCGGTACCCGCCGCGGCAGCGTCATCCCGGCCCGCCTTCATCGCGCTTAGTGCGCCGCTTCTCTTGCGCTGCTTCTGAGTGAAGCCTTCGCCCTTGAGGCCGAGCCGCAGGCTTTTCCATAGTTCCTCCGCTCCCGACTCACCCGTTGGCGCTTCTTGCGCCGCCACTCGCGCCGCCGTTCCGCCGTCGCGCCGGGGAGGTGGATTCCCCGGCGTAGACCGGCAGATTGAACCCGGCGCGCTGCCACCGGGTGCCTGCCGCATCGGTGTACTCGAACGCAACATCAGGCTTCCCCCGCCGATGATCGGGGTCGATCTCCTTCTCTTCCCACACGAAGGAGAAGCGCGCGCTGTCGCCGGCGGGCAGCAGATCCACATGGTGCGGTTCCCCGCGGGCCCGGACGCGATCGATCGTCGCCCAGCCCTCGTCCGGCCCGATCTCTTCCTCCAGGAACGCCTCCGCCTTCACGAGCACCCGGGTGACCGGCGTCAGCCCGTAGTTGCGGACCGTCATGCCGTCCGGGCTGAGGTCTTCGAACGCGATGTGTGCAGCCTTCTCCCGCTGGGCGACCGTCAGCACGCGTTCTTGGGCGGCCCAGCCGCTCAGTTCCGGGACGTCGGAAACCGGGGGAGCAGTGGGGATGACGTGAGCCCCTCGAGGCAGTGCGTCGACCACTTCCCGCGCCTCGTTCATCCGTCTCGTCCCTGCGGTTCAAGAGGTCGTGTCAGCGGGATGATCAGCCAGCTCCCGACCACGTGTGCCAGGGAGGGAGGGCGGTTTCAAGCGGTGGCTGTCTGAGAGGTGCCGGTGCCGGTGCCGCTCTACTGCTCGTCCCGTTCCTGGACAGCCGTGCGCAGTATGGCGGGGACCGCGCTGCGGACGCACGCAGGGCCGATTGTGACTCATCACCTACTCATAAAGGCGAGTTCGCGACATCAGCGGTTGGAATATCTGGTCAACCGGAATGCGCCAGAGTATTGGAACCTTGACTAAGATTCCCTGCCCGTCAGGAACGTTAACAGTCAGCTCCGGCCTGCAAGCGGACTGGGTGTTCCTGGATGTGGTCGAAAGGCGTATGTCGCCCTCGCGTGGGGTCTGTTGCTAAGTTCCGCCAACCCGATCGATGAAAGAGTCCTCGTTCTTTGTGCTTCAGGTTGCCCATGAAAGGAAAAGAGATCTCCACCCCTAAGAGATCGTTCCACCGTGGCCTGCTCGCAGTGTTGTGCGTCACAGCATCGATGTGGCCTCTGTCGGCAGAGGCCACCCCAAAGGACCAGGACAAGCCGACGATCTCCCTTCGTGAGGGAGGGAACATGGAGGAAGTCGAGAAAGCGGCTGCAGAGTTCCACGCGAAGATCCAAGTCCCGGTCCTTGCCACCTTCAAATGGATCGGTGACAAGTACGAGGTGAATGCGTACTACGTGAAAACGCAAACAAGACCGGTCGTGACGTGTGTATCGGCCCTCGGGCTCTCAAGAACATTCTGGAGCGGGACCACTATCCGATGCTTGTCGCCATTGGTAAGGTAAAGGCCTGCTGACCTTTGTTGTGGGGTGCGAATCGCTGGCGTACCCCACTCATAGGGTCGTCTCACGGGGGCAACGGCAGGACCTTTCCCAGGCTACTGAGATCAACTTCCGGAATGTCATCCGCGGCGCGGACAGTGAATCCTCGCAGGATGAATGTGACTGGTTCCAGGTACAGGACTGCCCAGACGCCATTGCGCACCGTCCCGCCGCCAGTCGTCAGGTAAGAGAAATCTCCCCTGGCTACGACGACATAGATTGGGATGTCGTCTGCAGTGACTTTCGGCCCATGGATCTTCTGCATGGCTGCCGAGTAGTTCGTCGCAACTACTTTCACGTCATGTGGCGTGTCCTCTCCCCACGTTCGACTCCACTGCTCAGTCGCCTCAAGGATCTTGCGTACATCACCTGCTGGTACGTCAGCGCTCACCACACCCCTGACCCTGGTCGGCTCTCCATCGGCGCGTGGGAGCCTGGGCGAGAACCCCGTGCGATGATCCCCTGGTCCTGGGAAGGCGCCGTGGAGCGATGCGGTGGCCGCCAGGAATGTCGGGCAGAGCTCACATCACGAGCTGAGACGCGCCACGGTCCACGCCACTCGGTCAGGCTCCGAAGTGCCGCGAGACGCAACCCATGCCGCCAGGTTCGACAGCAGCACGGAGGCAAGATCGGCGTCTGGCGTCGCGCCGCGCACCACATCCGCGAGCACGGCGATCACATCCTGTGCCTCCGCGAGCGACACGATCGTGCACCGCGCAACGGCCCTGCTGAGCCATTCCGACGACGCCGAGGCGCACTTCCTCGCGGCGCTCGCCGACCCCGCGGGCGCGCGCTGGCCCTTCGAACGCGCCCTTACGCAGCTGGACTTCGCCGAGTGGCTACGCCGCCGCCGACGGGCCGCGGAAGCACGCCCGCTGCTCGCCGCCGCCCTGGAGGTCTTCGAACGACTGGACGCCCGCCCGTGGATCGAGCGCACCACCGCCGAACTCCGCGCGGCCGGCGTGAGCGTGGCGGCCTTGGCCGCCCCGCAGACCGCGGCCGGCCTGACGCCGCAGGAGCTGCAGATCGCCCAACTGGCCGCGGAAGGACTGACGAACCGGGACATCGGCGCCCGGCTCTATCTGTCCCCGCGCACCATCGGCTTCCACCTGCACAAGATCTTCCCGAAGCTCGGCATCACGGGACGCGCCCAATTGCGGGACGTCCTCGGCCCCTGACCTCGCACCGGGCGGACGAACGGTCAGGGGCAGAGGCGATGGGACTTCGCCTCGTTTTCGAGCTTGGCATCCACACAACCGCCGGGCAGTGAACCGTACTTCCTCTTCCCGAAGTTGGAGGTCACGGTCAGCTTCCCGTCGCCGAATTCCGAGCGCTGCACCGTCCCGTCACCGGTGAGCCGCTGGTAGCCGGTCATCGGCTCGGTGCCGGCAGCCTTGTGCAGCGGCGCGAAATAGCGCTGGAGCGCCGCCATCTCCTTCCCCGTGGACTTCAGATTCTTGTCCCCGAGCGTGAAGTTGAGCGGGGTGTTGTAGAGGGCGGACATCAATGCCCGGTCGGTCTTCTGGTCCGGGAGCTTGTTGTACGGCATTTCCCAGCGGTCGGTGTTGATGACGGAGCCGTGCAGCGCGGTTTCGTACAGGGGGACGCGGTAGCGCGGGTCGTACATCGCTTTCGCCAGCTCGGGCGGCAGGTTGACGTGTTTGAAGAAGATCGCCGGGGCGCCCTGCGGCGCGTAGCCGCCCCACTTTTCCTTGTCCCTCTCCAGTTTCCAGAGGCCGTCCGCGACCGGCGTCTGCCCACCGTGGTTGAAGGCGAGCACGGGGGCGGCCCAGGCTCCGGCGGACTCGGAGCCGAGGACGAACTTGTCGTCGGATGCGAGCTTCCGCATGCGCTCCAGGCGGTTGGCGCGGTCCTGCTTCTTGTTCATGCGGTGGCCGTCGCTGCTGTCGGTGAACAGCTCACCTGCCGCGTCGACGTCCAGGAAGTAGCTGTCGGCGCCGTTGGCCGTCATCTTCTTCGCCCGGTCGGCCAGGTAGTGCCTGCCGGGCTCGGCCTGCTTGAACGCCTGGGTGCTGACGTAGCAGCCCCGGCCGCCGAAGCCTTCCTTGATCTCCCCCTTCCAGTTCCGTACGCAGAAGTCCGGGTAGACCGAGCCGGGCCACTTCGAGGAGGGGTTGTCGGCGCTCTCGGAGGGCTGGCCGTTGGCGTAGGAGTCGTACGGGCCGACCAGGTAGCCGTGTCGTTTCGCGGCCCGCACGGCTTGCTTGTCCATAGGCCGGTCGTCGGCGTCGTAACCGAGCCAGAGACGGGAGACGCCGAGCTTGCGCAGCTCGTTCACGCCCGTCGCGGTACGGGCATCGCCCCAGGCATAGGCGTGCACAGCCCCGAGCAGCCGCTCGACCTCGGGATTCTCCCGGATCTTCTGCTTCAAGGAGCGCAACTTGCCGCCTTCGCCGAGGTAAGCACGGTAGTTGGTGGCGGAGGAGACCGGGGAGGAGCCGGTGAGGGAGAAGTGCACCGTGTAGTCGCGGGTCTGCTCGCGCCGCGAGAACTCGTGCCGCGCCGTGGAGCCGAGCCGGCCGCCCTTCGAGGCGAAGCCAAGCGAAGTGCCGACCTCCTCCGGCACGATATAGCTGACGCCGTGCTTGCCCTGGGTGTAGCCCCAGGCCGGAAGGGTGAGGCCGCCCGAGAGTTCGGCCTCCATGTCCTTGAGCCCGGCCTCGCCGGAGTTCCAGAAGGTGTCGTTCACCGGGATGCGCAGGCCCTCGCCGCGTGGGATCTGAAGGGCCCCGTGAGCGCTGGGCGCGGTACTCGGCCAGGACAGATTCTGGTCGGCAGCGGAGTGCACCGTCATGCGCAGTCGACCGTGATCGCTCTCCGCCGTGACGGTGAGCTTCTTGTCGGCGTACGACCAGTGGGCCGTATCGCCGTCCACGGATACCGGGCCGGGCTTGCCGAGCCGCTGCACCGCCGCGCCGGACACCGGGAGTGAGGCCCCGTCGTCGGTGTGCCCCGTGACGCGCAGCGTCCCGGTGTCCACGCGCGCGGTGCCGCCACGCACCGTGAAGTCGACCGTGCTGCCGTGCACTTGGGGCGGCTCGCCCGGCGTACCGCCGCCTGACGGCGGCTCGGCCATGGCCAGGTAGCCGGCCGACGCCGTCGTGGCGGTCAGCACGACGGCCGCAGCGATGCCGTACGTACGGATACGGCGCCGACGCCGCGCGCCCGCGACGTCACCGTGCCGGGCCTGCTGTGTCTGACTGCTGTTGCTCTTCACGTGATTCACGGGCGAGAGCATCGGGGGTGAGCGTAAGAAGTTCTTAAGAGCCGCCTTCCGGGTGCTGGGCTGACCAACTGCAGCGGCGGCCGGCGGGACGGTTGTGGGGACCGTCCGCTCAGGGCCGGCTCTCCGGCGAGTACGCCCGGCATGCCCCGCAACTCAAGGACCAACTCGGCTAGTTGCATTGCAGGCGCAGACCGCTCCCCCTCCCGTGCAGCCTGCGGTGTCGCTCTGGCTGTTGCACAAACGGCGTCGTACGGGCGCCGACGGGGCTTTAGAACTCCAACCTAGAATCGCGCACTTGACTGGGGGGCAAGGGCTATTCCATCGTCCACTTGACCATCCAGGTGTCATTGAGGACGGAAATGATCTGTTCGCAGTGCCCCACGAAGGCGTCATCGCTGCGCGCGCTGGCCTCGTTCTCCGCGGCCGTGCGGTCGAGGGCGCGCGGCACCGGCCGTGGCCGCGACTGCCACCCAAGCTGCCGCCTGTTGGATGCCGAATGCCCCGGACACCGCTCCGAGGAGTGCACCCACCGTGCCCAGCGCGATCTCCGCACGACCAGGAGGACTCCGTACGCCACCTGATCGGCATGGGCCGTCCGATGGACTACGAGCTGCTGATGCTCGCCCAGACCGTCCCGACGATGGTGTGGGGCGGGCAGCTGCGGCTGATGGCCAGGGCGCTCGGCGCCGAACTCGACGACATCCGCGAGTCGTTGGAGTGCCGCGCGCTCGACGCCACGGTGCGGACCAGGACGATGGGCGAGTTCATGGCCAGCGCCCAGGGCGCGGTCCGCTTCGAGGCGCAGGGCATCGTCGAGGGCCGCCCGCGCATCGAGGTCACGGTCGAGGCCACCGACGAGGGCGAGAACCGGTCAGCGGGCGGCAACGCCACCGCGGTCGGCCGTCTGGTGAACGCCGTCGACTGGCTCGTGGACGCGGAACCCGGGCTCTACGACGCGCTCGACATCCCGCTGCGCCCCGCGGCCGGCAAGCTCGGAAGGAGCAAGCGAATAGCCTGATGAACATCGACATCCCTGAGGGGCAGGAGCCGATCGGTTACGTGTGGGGCGAGATGGCCCCGGCATCGGGATGGCCGCCGCGAATTTCTCGCTCGCAGTGTACGAGCACACGACCCTGGGACTACGGGAGTTCGAGGCCGCGCGGCTGCGCGTCGCGCAGATCAACGGCTGCCTCTTCTGCCTCGACTGGCGTACGGAGCGGGACGGGCGGAAGGTCGAGGCGGAGTTCGCCGACGCGGTGACCCAGTGGCGCACCACCGACGCCTTCGACGACCGCACACGCCTTGCGCCGAGTACGCCGAGCGGTACGCCCTGGACCACCACGGCCTCGACGACGCGTTCTGGACGCGGATGACCGTGCACTACAGCCGGCGCGAGATCGTGGAACTGAGCATGTGCCTCGGTTCCTGGCTGGCGTTCGGCCGACTCAACCACGTGCTCGGCCTCGACGCGGTGTGCGTACTCCCCGGGCATTGAACCGGGCATCGACCCGCGCATCGACCGGGGCATTGAGGGGTGTTGCTACACATCAGTGGCGATGATCTTCTCGATGTTGCGTTCGGCGAGCGCCGTGATGGTGACGAACGGATTGACGCTCGTGTTGCCGGGGATCAGCGAGCCGTCGATGACGTACAGGCCCGGATGACCGTGCAGACGGCCGTAGTTGTCGGTGGCCTTGTCCAGGACGGCGCCGCCGAGCGGGTGGTACGTGAGGTGATCGCCCCAGATCTTGTACGTGCCGAAGAGGTCGGTCCGGTAGATCGTCCCCTCCTTCGCGTTGATCTTGTCGAAGATGGTCTTGGCGGCGTCGATGGACGGTTGCTTCCAGGCGGTCTGCCAGTTCAGTTCAGCCCTGCCCGCCGCCGCGTTCCAGGAGAAGGCGGCCCGGTTCGGGTTCCTGGTGATCGACAGGTAGAACGAGGCGTAGGTCTCGATCCCGGTGGGCAGCGGAGCGACCTCGGCGAACGCGCCGCCCGCCGCCCAGTTGTCGATGCCGCCGGTGGGCATGGACGCCTGGAGCTTGCCGGTCGCGTCCCACATGTGGTTCGCGCGGCCGCACATGACGTTGCCGTTGTCGCCCCAGCCCTTGCCGATCTGGTCGTTGAGGTGGGGCAGTGCGCCGGTGGCCTTCAGCTTGACGAGGAGTTTGCTGGTGCCGACGCTGCCGGCCGCGAAGAACACCTTGTCGGCGGTGACGGTCTTGGTGGCCGTGGTGGTGCCGCCGGTGTCGATCTGGTCGATGACGACGGTGTAGCCGCCCGTGGCCGCGGGGGCGACCGAAGTGACCTTGTGCAGCGGCGAGATGGTGACCCTGCCGGTCGCGGTGGCCTGGGCGATGTACGTCTTCTGGAGCGACTTCTTGCCATAGTTGTTGCCGTAGAGGATCTCGCCGGCGATCGCCGACTTGGGGACGGTTCCGGCCACCTCCTGTTTCATGTAGTCCCAGTCGTAGACGCTCGGCACGAAGACGAAGGGGAAGCCGGAACGCTGGGCGTGCTTACGGCCGACCCGGGAGTACTGATAGCAGTCGACGGTGTCGAACCAGGCCGGGTCGATGGTGTGGACCCCGAGCCCGGCGTTGGCGCGCGGGTAGTAAGTGGCGTACATCTCCTCGGTGTTGACCGACGGCAGGATGGCGGAGAAGTTCTCGCGCCTGGGCGTGACGGCCATGCCGCCGTTGACCAGTGAGCCGCCGCCGACGCCGCGCCCCTGGTAGACGATGATCCCGCCCAGCTCCTCGGCGTCCAGGATCCCGGTGTAGCGGGGGATGTCCTTGTCGATCGGGAAGCCGAGGAAGTTGCTGAGGGGCTGTTTGGTCTTGGTGCGCAGCCAGTAGGAACGGCCGTCCGGTGTAGTCGTGTTGGCGAAGATCTTGCCGTCGGCGCCGGGGGTGTCCCAGGCCATGCCCATCTCGATCATGTGGACGTCGACGCCCGCCCGGGCCAGACGCAGTGCGGCGACGGAACCGCCGTACCCGGTGCCGATCACCAGGGCGGGGGCATGGGCTCCGTCGCCGATGGGAGCCGCCGCGCGGCCGGTTTGCGCCTGCGCCGCGGTGGCGTGACCCGCGAGGGTCGCGGCTCCGAGAATAGAACCTGTTCCAGCTATGAATCTTCGGCGTGTGACGCCTCCGGGGCCGGTGATATGCGTGACAGTGACACTCATGTGGCGTTCCTTACTCTCGTAGGAATGGGAACGAGTTCTACTGCTGCTCGCGCATTAAGTCACTGCATACCTAGAAGTAACTTCTGTCCGATCTTGTACCTACTGGGTGCGGTCGCCCAGCAGCTGCGTCCCGCCCCTCCTTGCCCGCCTTGGCGATCGACGTCGCGGTCGAGATGGAGCGTCCATCGTCGTCGGCCGATCCGGCACCCATGCCGGACCGCCCCATGTCCCCGCGCCCTGAACCGGGCACGGCAGGAGATCGCGATGCCCCGTCCCGGAACGGTGCGCTCATGACGCGAGGCGGAAGCAATCGGCTGTTGCCCCCGGAAGAGGTCGCAGCGTGGCTCAGGGTCAGTCCGACCACCGTCAGGAACAAGTGCCGCTTCTGGGGCCTCAAGTCGCAGAAGGTCGGACGGCTCTGCGGTTCCGTGAGCGCGACGTCGTGGCCTACCTGGACAAGCACTACGGGTGAGGTCCCGTGCCCTGGGTTCGAGCACGAAGGAATTCGAATGGCCAAGGTCTATCAGCGGTGCAAGACCGACAAGCGGAGTAAGAACTACCCGTGTGACGAGTGAAACTCTCGCCTTCGACGCAGAGTGCCGACGCAAGGGTTTCATTCGCGTCCAACGGCAGGTGAACGCGAAAGGGAACCGCGCACACTGCAAGTCCCGCTTCGCTCCGCTCAAGCACCGGTGCGAGGGCGAGTGCCGGGACATCCCGATGGTGCCGTTCCTTGATGCGGAGATAACTGCGCACCTCGCGACCTGGGGCGCAGCGAAACGTGGCGGCATGATGGTGTACTTCACTCCGCACGATCGAGAGAACGAGACTGTGCCGACGGCCAAGACATACGGCCACCACTTCAGCATGGCGCTCAAGCGCGCCGGTCTCGTGAAGGTAGACGGGACGCCCAAGTACACGCCGCACAGTCTGCGTCACTTCCTCGCCTCGACAGCGCTGGCGAACGGCATTCCCATCCACGATGTCTCACGCTGGTTGGGCCACAAGTCGATCAAGACGACCGTCGATATTTACGGACACCTCGTGACAGCCGTGCCGCAGATGTCCGGGGACACGTGAAGGGGCTTTTCTGACCTGTTGTCAGTGGCGGCTCTTGAAGGCCTTCGTTAAAGAGATGCAGCTCAATGCGGAAATCGCTCTTCTCACGGCGAGGACGTGCTCGGCGCCGAGCCGCAGACCGCGGGCGGCGCCCTGGCGGGTGGCGACGAAGGCTGCCTGCCGTCAGCCGCTCAGCTGCCGAGTTGCAGTCGCATGGATCTGCCGGGACTGCTGGTGAGCCGCCTACGCCGGGTGCTCCTGGCCCAGGGGGTTCGGGCACCTCACTGCGAGGGCCGCGATGTCGTCGTCGAGCCTTCCGCCGCTGTAGTGGAGCAGGTCCCCGTGAAGCCGGTCGAGCAGCTCGCGGGGCTGCTGCGGGCCCTGCCGCCGCATCCAGTCCGGCAGCGGGAAGAACTCGCCGGTGCGGTCCCGGGTCTCCGATACGCCGTCGGTGTAGAGCAGCAGCTGGTCGCCTTGGTCGAAGGCCACGGTGTCGACGCAGTAGTAGTCACCGATGAGCGCTGCGAGGTTGAGAGGCGCCGAAGGGGTGGTGGGCTCCAGGACGCGGATCTCCCCGCGATGCGCAAGCAGTGGTGCGGGGTGCCCGCAGTTGAGAAGTCTGACGTGGCCGCCGCCCTGCGGGATCTCGGCGATGAGAGCGGTGGCAAAGTGCTCTGGCAGATCCTGGGTGGGAAACGCAGCGCTATGGCGGGCGATGCTGGTCTCCAGGCGATGGACGATGCCCCTCAGGTCGGGCTCGTCGTACGCGGCCTCCCTGAAGCAACTGATCACCGCTGAGGCCGCTCCCACCGCGGACAGGCCCTTGCCCCGAACGTCGCCGATGAGCAGCCGGACCCCGTAGCGTGTGTCGGCCGCCTCATAGAAGTCGCCGCCGATCCGGGCCTGCTCCTGGGCCGCCAGATACAGCGACTCGATCTCGACGTCCTCGATGCGGCGCGGCAGGGGGCGCAGCAGCACCTTCTGGGCTGCGTCGGCGACGAGCCGGACCTGGAGGAGTATCTCCTCCCGCTGAAGTCGGACATGGCTTGCGTATGCGGCAGCCAAGGTGACTGCGACGATTGCGGCCGCCGTGTACTGCGTCCCCAGATCGGCGTAGAAGAAGCTGAGGCTGATCATGACCAGCAGGCAGAACGCCCCCAACAGGATCGTGGGAAGCACGGGCCACATCGCGGCGGCGAGGGCGGGGGCGGCGGGCAGCAGGCGGCTGAAGGCAATCTGCCTCGGTGTGGAGAATGCCAGGCCGGCGATGAGGACGGTAAGGATCATCGGCGACAGATGGGCAGCGGCCCATCTGTCGCCGTGGGGCGGACGACGGCGTCGCAGCCGTCCGAACGTGATCACGAAATGCATCATATCGGTCGAAGCGGGCATTTATCCCCGGCTTGAGCAGTCGCCCAAGGTCTAGCCCCGCGGTCCAGCAGGGTGAGGGCCGGTCCTCGGGCGGTCCCTGGCCCCTTCGGATCGCCAGTGCTAGAAAGGTTCCATGGCGAGTCTTTTCGCCCGTTTTCGTCGCCTATTGCTCAGGCCACTTGTCAGCAAGAGTCCGCGAAGCGTAGCCGGGCAGGTGTTCGTGCTCCAGGTGGCCGTGGTAGTGCTGCTCGTGGCCTGCGCCGTCATCGCCCTCGTCCTGCAGTCCGAGCGGGACACCAAAGACGAGGCCAAGCGCCGTTCCGTAGCCGTGGCGCAGACCTTCGCGCACTCTCCCGGTGTCCTGGCGGCACTGCGGAGCCCCGACCCGACCAAGATTCTCCAGCCGCTCACCGAGGTGGGGCGCAAGGCCGCCGGCGTCGACTTCATCGTGGTCATGGACACCAAGGGCATCCGCTACACCCACCCCCTGCCGGACCTGATCGGCAAGCGGTTCGTGGGCACCATCGGACCGTCGCTGGCAGGGAAGGTCTACACGGAAAGCGTCCACGGCCCGCTCGGCCCAGAGGTGCAGGCCACCGTCCCCGTCGAGAACGCCGACAGCAAGGTGGTGGCCCTCGTCTCCGCCGGGCTGAAGGTCAAGAACGTGACCAATCAGGTGGACCGGCAACTGCCGATCATCCTGGGCGCCGGGGCCGGGGCGCTCGTGGTGGCCACCGGCGGGACGGCGCTGGTGGGCAGGCGGCTGCGACGGCAGACCCACAGCCTGGCCCCGGACGAGATGACCCGCATGTACGAGCATCACGACGCGGTACTGCATTCCGTGCGCGAAGGGGTGCTCATCGTCGCCGGCGACGGACGGCTGCTGCTGGCGAACGACGAGGCCAAACGGCTGCTGGAGCTGCCCCCTGACGTCGAGGGGCGGCTCGTGTCGGAACTGTCGAGCCTCGACCCCGAGATGGTGGCGCTGCTCGTCTCCGGACGCGAGGTCACCGACGAGGTGCACTTCGCCGGAGAGCGGCTCCTCGCGGTCAACCAGCGGCCGACGGATCGCGGCGGAGGCCCCGAGGGAACGGTGGTGACGCTGCGCGACTCCACCGAGCTGCAGGCCGTGACCGGCAAGGCCGAGACCGCACGGGAACGGCTCAAGCTGCTGTACGACGCCGGACTCGGCATCGGCACCACCCTGGACGTGCGTGGCACCGCCGAGGAGCTGGCACAGGTCGCCGTCCCTCGCTTCGCCGACTTCGTCACCGTGGACCTGGCCGACGCCGTGCTGCAGGGCGAGGAGCCAGCCCTCGCCACACCGGCCATGCGACGCACGGCCGTGTGCGGCATCCGGGACGACCATCCGCTCTATGAGAAGGGCCGGCTGATCGACTTTCTGCCCTCCACGCCCCAGGCGCGCGGCTACGGCAGCGGCCACTCCGTGCTGGTCGCCGACCTGTCGACCGCCACGGGCTGGCACGCACAGGACCCGGAGCGCACCAGGGAGATCATCGACTACGGCATCCGTTCCCTCATCGCCGCCCCTATCCAGGCCCGCGGCGTCGTGCTGGGCATGGCCAACTTCTGGCGCTCCGAGCAGCGCGAGCCCTTCGACGAGGAGGAACTGTCGCTGGCGGAGGAACTGGTGGCCCGTGCCGCGGTCGGCATCGACAACGCCCGCCGCTACACCCGCGAACACGCCGTGGCGGTCACCCTCCAGCGCAGCCTGCTGCCGCGGGCCCTGCCCGAGCAGAGTGCCCTCGACATCGGCTACCGCTACCTCCCCGCCCAGTCGGGCGTGAGCGGAGACTGGTTCGATGTGATTCCCCTGCCGGGGAGCCGGGTGGCGCTGGTCGTCGGCGATGTGGTCGGCCACGGGCTCCACGCGGCCGCCACGATGGGGCGGCTGCGGACCGCGGTGCACAATTTCTCCACCCTCGATCTGCCGCCCGACGAGCTGCTGAGCCACCTGGACGACCTGGTCGGCCGGATCGACCAGGACGAGGTGGATACGGACAGTGCCGCGGGCGTCGTGGGGGCCACCTGCCTGTACGCGATCTACGACCCCGTGACGCGCCGCTGCGTCATGGCGCGTGCGGGGCACCTGGCGCCCGCACTCGTCCACCCCGACGGCACCGTCACCTTTGCGGACCTGCCGACCGGGCCCCCTCTCGGCCTCGGCGGCATGCCGTTCCAGACCGCCGAGCTTGAGCTCGCGGAGGGCGCCCAGCTCGTCCTCTACACCGACGGCCTCATCGAGGACCGCAGGCGCGACCTGGACGTGGGAATGGAACTGCTGCGTGATGCGCTGGCGGGGCACCCCGACCGGCCGCCCGAGGAGAGCTGTCAGGCCGTGCTTGACGAGCTGCTGCCCGGGCGTCCCCAGGACGACGTCGCCCTGCTCATCGCCCGCACCCGGGGACTGCCGCCCGACCGGATCGCCGACTGGGACGTACCGCTCGACCCGGCCGCCGTCGCGGGGATGCGCGACGCCGTGTCCCAGAAGCTCGACGAGTGGGGCCTGTCCGAGCTCGGCTTCAGCATGGAACTCGTCCTGAGTGAGCTCATCACCAACGCCATCCGCTACGGCTCCGAGCCGATCCGCGTACGGCTGATCCACGACCGTACGCTGATCTGCGAGGTGGCCGACGGCAGCAGCACCTCACCGCATCTGCGGTACGCCGCGACGACGGACGAGGGAGGCCGGGGCCTGTTTCTGGTGTCGCAGATAGCCGAGCGCTGGGGGACCCGGTACACCCCCCAGGGCAAGGTGATCTGGGCCGAACAGACACTGCCGGAGGCCATGTCACCTTGACGGTGAATGCCATCTCGTGCCCGCGGCGTGGCCGTTGCCCCGCATCCCTGGTCACCGGTCCAGCCCTGCACTGTGATCGGGCACGTACGACTGGAGGTCCCGTGGCGGCCGTTGGTATCCCGTGTTCGGAGGCCGGGGCGGAAGGCTTAGCTCCGGTGGTGGCACATCGTGGTACGGGACGGTCGACAGCAGATGGGCGATCATGTTCAGGCGTGCGCTGCGCTTGTCGTCGCTCTCGACGACGTGCCAAGGGGCTTCCGGGATGTCCGTGTGGACGAACATCTCGTCCTTCGCCCGCGAGTACGCCTCCCATCGCGTGATCGACTCCAGGTCCATGGCAGACAGTTTCCAGCGGCGCGTGGGGTCCTCAAGGCGGCGGCGGAAGCGCTGTTCCTGCACCGCGTCGCTGACCGAGAACCAGTACTTGCGCAGCAGCAGGCCGTCCTCCACCAAGAGGCGTTCGAAGATCGGGCACTGGTGGAGGAAGCGCTGGTGCTCGGCCTTGGAGCAGAAGCCCATGACGTGCTCGACGCCCGCGCGGTTGTACCAACTCCGGTCGAAGAGGACGATCTCCCCCGCCGTGGGGAGGTGTTCCGTGTAGCGCTGGAAGTACCACTGGGTGCGTTCGCGCTCGGTAGGCGCGGGCAGTGCCACGATGCGCGTGACGCGGGGGTTGAGGTGCTCGGCCACCCGCTTGATGGTGCTTCCCTTGCCCGCCGCGTCGCGTCCCTCGAACACGACGACGAGCCGTGCTCCCTCGGACCTCACCCATTCCTGCAGCTTCACCAGTTCTGTCTGCAGGCGATACAGCTCGCGCTCGTAGGGCTGCTTCTTCACGGTCACGCACCCGCCTCCGGCCATCGAACGTCCGTGCCCCGACATGACATTACGGAGGAATCCGGCGGTGAGAACCCGGTCGTACCCGCTGGGCCGTCACGAGCGGGCCGTGGGCCGGACGTTCCCCGAATGGGTCCCGATCGGCCCCTGCCCCCGGCAGGGAGGACGTGTCGCGCACCCTGCATGTGCCGTTCCACGAGGGGGTGATCAGCCAGTTCGAGGGATACGGCGATCTGGCGGAGCTGGACTGGGACGGATACCGCGCCCGCTACGGCGACATCCGCCGCCTCGACCGGATCCTGGAGGCCGAGGACGACACGGTCAACCGCTACCAGGCCTCCAAGCAGGCCGATGTGCTGATGCTCGGCTACCTCTTCGCCCCGGCCGAACTCCGCTCCCTCTTCGACCGGTTGGGGTACACACTGGACGCGGACACCTGGCAGCGCACCGTCGACCACTATCTGCGGCGGACCAGCCACG
The DNA here is from genome assembly GCF_042740015.1 of Streptomyces sp. NPDC059037. Lineage (NCBI taxonomy): Bacteria > Bacillati > Actinomycetota > Actinomycetes > Kitasatosporales > Streptomycetaceae > Streptomyces > Streptomyces sp. NPDC059037. The sequence goes on along the minus strand of NZ_JBHYIG010000009.1, from coordinate 49,671 downwards.
GTTCCACGCTCAGCGGCCTCGTGCACGGCTGGGTCCTTGCCAGGGTGCGGCGCGCGGGAGCCTGGAAGTTCGTTCAGGAGGCGTTGGAGGGCGACATCGCCGACCTGCAGGGCGGCACCACCGGCGAGGGCATCCACCTCGGCGCCATGGCGGGCACGCTCGACCTCGTGCAACGGGGCCTCACCGGCCTGGAGGCGCGGGGAGGCGCCCTCTGGCTGGACCCGGTGCCGCTCCCGGAACTCTCCGAGTACGGCTTCGCACTGCGCTACCGGGGGCACTGGGGCATTCGGCTGCGCATGCGACCGGGCAGGCTGCACATCGCCGTGCCCGCCTCCGACCGCTCACCCATCGACATCGAACTGCCGGGCCGGGCCGTCTCCGTCGCACCGGGGGAGTCGTGTGGTCTGTCGCTGCCCGAGTGATGGGGCGAACGTGCCGGTGCGACGCCGGAGGTGCGGCGTTCTGACCATCAAGGTCCCGGTGCCGGAAGGGAATTCGGCGACCGGGACCATCCCCGTGCGGCACACCTGAACGCGATCCGCGCCTGCCGCGCCTGCCGTGCCTGCCGCGCCCGCCCGCGCGACCGAGTCGGTCCGGTCGCGTGGGCGCTTTGTGCGCTCAAGCGTCGCCCTCGGCGCGGCGAGGAGGCATCAGGAGTGCGGAACGATCGCGACCGGGCACCGGGTGCGATGGATCGCCGCGTGAGCGGTGCGTCCGAGGCGCGCCCCTGCAGAGATGCGGCGGCCGACGACGAGCAGGGCGGCCTCCGCAGCGGCCTTGACGAGGTGGTGGCCGGCCAGACCGTGCACGAGCCGCTCGGTGACCTGCGTCCCTGGGAACTTGTGGCGCCAAGGCGTGAGCGAGGCAGCGAGAAGGCGGGACTTCGCCACGGTGGGATCGGTGGCGTCGGCGGTGGGGACGAGAGGAACCGCCCAGGTGTGCACGACATGGAGCGGCGCGTGGCGGGCGGCCGCGGCGGAGAAGGCGAACTCCAGCAGTTCGTCGCAGGGCCGGTCCAGGTCGAGGCCGAGCACGACCGGACGGTTCGGGCCTGCTGCCGAGCCTTCAGGGTGGTCTTCGGGATGTCCGCCCGCCCGCACCAGGACGACCGGGCAGTCGGCCCGGGCCGCGACGGCCAGGGCCACCGAGCCGACCAAGACGCCGGCGAGCGCGCCGAAGCCGCGTGAACCGACCACCAGCAGGGCCGAGGATGCGGCCGCTGCCAGCAGTGCCTGCACCGGTGGTCCGGTGACCTGCTCGTCCAGGATCCCCAGGGCGGGGTGCGCGTAGGAGAGCTGGACGACGGCGCGGTCGAGCGCACCGCTCTCGCGGTGGAACGGGACCTCGATCTCCGGCAGATGGCTCCGTTCCGAGGGCACGTCGTAGGCGTGGATGACGTGGAGCGGCAGGTCACGGCGCAGGGCTTCGCGGGCCGCCCAGTCCGCGGCCTCCAGGCTCTCGGGCGAGCCGTCGACGCCTGTGGTGATGGTCTGTTGCGTGGGCATGGTGCGCACCTCCACGGTGCGTTCGGAGGGTCAGCCGGTCCAGGTCCAGTCGGCGACCTCGGGGAGGTCGGTGCCGTGTTCGCGGATCCACGCGTGGTGGCGGGTGCGGGTGTCGGCCATGGCCTGGCGGACGGCCGCGGCGCGTACGGCGAGGCCGGGGACGCGGTCGATGATGTCCATGACCAGGCGGTAGCGGTCGAGGTCGTTGCGTACGACCATGTCGAAGGGGGTGGTGGTCGTGCCCGCCTCCTTGTAGCCGCGGACGTGCAGGTTGCCGTGTCCGGTGCGGCGGTAGGCGAGGCGGTGGATCAGCCAGGGATAGCCGTGGTAGGCGAAGATGACGGGCTTGTCGGGGGTGAAGAGCGCGTCGTACTCGGAGTCGGGCATGCCGTGCGGGTGTTCCTCGCGGGGCAGGAGTCGCGTCATGTCCACGACGTTGACCATGCGGACGGCGAGGTCGGGCAGGTGCCGGCGCAACAGCTGGGCAGCGGCGAGGACTTCCTGGGTGGGGACGTCGCCCGCGCAGGCGAGCACCACATCGGGCTCGCGCCCGCCCGTCTCCGATCCGGCCCACTCCCAGATGCCGGCGCCGCGCGCGCAGTGGGTGCGGGCGTCGTCGAGGGAGAGCCAGTCGAAGCAGGGCTGCTTGCCTGCGACGACGACATTGACGTAGTCGCGGCTCTGCAGGACGTGTTCGGCGACGGAGAGCAGGGTGTTCGCGTCCGGCGGGAGGTAGACGCGGACGACCTCGGGGCTCTTGTTGAGTACGTGGTCGACGAAGCCGGGGTCCTGGTGCGAGAAGCCGTTGTGGTCCTGGCGCCAGACGTGCGATGTCAGCAGGTAGTTGAGGGACGGGACCGGCGCGCGCCAGGGCAGTGAACGCGCGGTCTTCAGCCACTTGATGTGCTGGTTGACCATCGAGTCGACGATGTGGACGAAGGCTTCGTAGCAGGAGAAGAGACCGTGACGGCCGGTGAGGGTGTAGCCCTCCAGCCAGCCCTGGCAGAGGTGTTCGGAGAGGATCTCCGCGACCCGCCCGTCCGGGGCGAGGTGCTCGTCGGTGTCCAGGGTCTGGGCCTGCCAGGCCTTGCCGGTGACGTCGAAGAGCGCGCCGAGCCGGTTGGAGGCAGTCTCGTCAGGACCCACGACCCGGAAGTCTCGACGCTCGGCGGTCTCCGCCATGACGTGGGCGATGAGACCGCCGAGTACCCGCGTGGGTTCGTGCAGGGCGGATCCCGGTTTCTCCACGGGGACGGCGAAATGCTCAAGGGGCGGGAGGGGCAGCGCGCGGGTGAGCAGGCCGCCGTTGGCGTGCGGGGTGGCGCCCAGCCGTCGTTGGCCATCGGGGATGCAGGCGAGCACCTCGGGGGTGGGGCGGCCCTGCTTGTCGAAGAGTTCCTCTGGCCGGTAGGAGCGCAGCCACCTCTCCAACTGGGCCAGGTGGTCGGGGTTTTCGCGCACGCCGGAGAGCGGCACCTGGTGGGAGCGCCAGGTTCCCTCGACCGGCACGCCGTCCACGGCCGCGGGGCCCGTCCAGCCCTTGGGGGTGCGCAGCACGATCACCGGCCAGCGCGCGCGGCCGTGCGCCGCGCCGCCGTTCCGGGCGGCCTGCTGGATGGCGGCGATGCGCTCCAGGGCCTGGTCCATCGCCTTGGCCATCGCCTGGTGGACCTTGCGCGGGTCGTCGCCGGTGACGTGCAGCGGTTCGTGGCCGTATCCCTTGAGGAGGGCGTCCAGTTCGGCCTCGGGGATACGGGAGAGCACCGTCGGGTTGGCGATCTTGTAGCCGTTGAGGTGGAGGATGGGCAGGACCGCGCCGTCGTGGACCGGATCGAGGAACTTGTTGGAGTGCCAGGAGGCGGCCAGCGGTCCCGTCTCGGCCTCGCCGTCGCCGATGACGCAGGTGACCAGGAGGTTCGGGTTGTCGAAGGCGGCTCCGTAGGCGTGCGCGAGGGAGTAGCCGAGTTCGCCGCCCTCGTGGATGGAGCCGGGCGTCTCGGGCGCCACATGGCTCGGCACACCACCGGGGAAGGAGAACTGCCGGAACAGCTTCGCCATGCCCTCCGCGTCCCGTGCGATGTCGGGGTACGTCTCGCTGTACGAGCCCTCAAGCCAGGAGTTGGCCAGCACGGCAGGGCCGCCGTGCCCCGGCCCCCACAGGCACAGCGCGTCCAGGTCGTGCTCCTTGACGACGCGGTTGAGGTGGGTGTGGACGAGGTTGAGGCCGGGGGAGGTGCCCCAGTGGCCGAGCAGGCGCGGCTTGATGTGCTCGGGCCGCAGCGGTTCGGTCAGCAGGGGGTTGCTCATCAGGTAGATCTGGCCCACGGCAAGGTAGTTCGCCGCGCGCCAGTGGGCGTCCAGGGTCGCCGGTCGTACGTGTGCCATGGGTGCCTCCAGCGTCTCGTGTGGGGTGTGTCAGGGCGTAACGGTGCTGTGGTGGGATCTGGGGTGTCAGGGCGTACGGCGCCGTGGTCAGACGTGTGGGACGACGGCCACGGGACAGGCCGCGTGGTGCAGCACGGCGTGGTTGACGGGGCCGAGTTGCATGCCGACGTGTCCCTTGCGGCGGCGGGCGCCGACCACCAGGAGATCGGCCGTGCGGGCGGGGGGGGGGCGGGGGGGGAGCGCCGGGGGCCCGCCCCGCGGGCCCCGCGCGCGCGCGGCGGCGCGGC
>NZ_JBHYIG010000009.1:0-45484 GCF_042740015.1 Streptomyces sp. NPDC059037 | reverse complement strand
CGTGGCGTCGTCGGCAGCGTGAGCTGGGGCGGCGGGACCGCGGCCGCGCCCCGCACGGCCTCCTCGACGAGCTGCTCGGCCCGGCGCCGATGGTCGTCGTCCGTCAGGGCGGGGAAGTCGGGGATCTCCCGGGCGGGACAGCGCCAGGCGTGAACGGCGACCACGGCGGCCTTCCGCACCTGAGCCTCGCGAAGAGCGAACCGCACGGCATGGGCGGCCTCTTCGGGATCGTCCACGCCGACCGCGACGGTACTGAGCCCGCCGGTCACCTTCCCTTCGGTGCCGCGTACGACGATCACCGGTGAGACGGCGTGCGCGGCGACGGACAGACTCACCGAGCCGAGCAGCAGTTCCGCGAGTTCACCGCGCCCGCGACTGCCGACGACGACGGCGTCGGCCTCCGCGCTCAGCCGCGCCAGCGCGGCGGCCGGATCCTCGGACACCACCTCGCTCGTCACTTTCACGGCGGACGTGCGGCGCAGGGCGCGCTCCACCGCCGAGGCGGCGATGTGGTCCGAGAGGGCCTGGACGGAGGAGCGGTTGACGCCGAAGGACGGCTCGTGCCCTTCGTACCACTCCCACCGCGACGCATGGACGATACGCAGCGGTACCCCGTGCGCCGTGGCCTCGTCCACGGCCCAGTCCAGTGCGGCCAGGCTCGGATCCGAGCCGTCGACTCCGACGATCAGGGGCTTGTCCACGATGCCACCACCTTCCGGCATGCCCCCGGGCAGGGGCTCCGCTTCGGACGGTTCCACTGAGGAGCGCGGGCCGGGGAGGGGCGAACCGGCCCCGGTAGGGGACATTCGGCCCCTGTCGAGGCCACCAGCGGATCCGCACAGTGGCAGCACGGCCCGGCGGAAGGAGAGCGATGCCCACCCGGACACCTATCGCGGTGATAGGCATCGGCAACGAGTTCCGGCGCGACGACGGCTTGGGCCGGGCAGTGGTCGCCCGGCTCCGCGAGCGGGCCGCTGAACGGCCCCTGCCGGCCGGGACGGTCCTGGCCACCTGCGACGGCGACCCCGCCCGCCTGATCGGCCTGTGGGAGGGATCCGACCTCGCGGTGGTCGTGGACGCCGCACACACTCACCCCGCCCACCCCGGACGCGTGCACCGGCTGGCTCTCGACGCCGACGCGCTGGACCGGCCAAGGACGACCAGTTCGCACGGGCTCGGGCTCGGCGAGGCCGTCGAACTCGCCCGGGCCCTCGGCCGGTTGCCGGGCCGACTGGTCGGGTACGCGGTGGAAGGCGCCGACAGTGCGCTGGGCACCGGCCTTTCGGCGAGCGTCGAGGCTGTGGTGGAGCCGCTCGCCGAAGACATCGAGGACGAGATCGTGCGGCACCGCGACGCCGCCGCGCGCAGTTGAGAGGGGTGGCCATGCCGGAGCGCCGCGCACTGCGCTTCGAGGTGTTCGGCACCGTGCAGGGGGTCGGCTTCCGGCCCTTCGTGCACCGGCTCGCGACCGGCCTCGGCCTGGACGGCTGGGCTGCCAACGCCGAGGGACACGTGCAGGGTGAGGTCGCCGGATCTCCGTACGCCGTCGAGGAGTTCACCGCACGGCTGCGCACCGGCGCTCCCGCGCTTGCCCAGGTGCGGCAGGTCCGCGTGACCGCCGTGTGCGGGCAACTCCCGCTGCCCGCGCACGGCTTCACCATCCGGCACAGCGAGGCAGGCCGTGCGCTACGCGGAGGCCCGCGAGAGATCCCGCCCGACGCCGCGATCTGCGCCGCCTGCCTGGCTGAGCTCCTGGACCCGACCGATCGCCGGTTCCGCTACCCGTTCGTCAACTGCACCGACTGCGGCCCGCGCGCCACCGTCATCGAGGACCTCCCGTACGACCGGATCCGCACCACGATGCGGCGCTTCCCGCTCTGCGCGGCCTGCGCGGCGGAGTACGCGGACCCCGCCGACCGGCGCTTCCACGCCGAACCTCTGGCGTGCCCTGACTGTGGGCCACAGCTCTCCTGGGACGCGCTGAGTGGGGAAACCGCGCTGCGCGCCGCGGTCAAGGCCGTGGAGAGCGGAGGCATCGTCGCGGTGAAGGGTCTCGGCGGCTGTCAGCTGGTGTGCGATGCCACCGATCAGGAGGCGGTGCGGGCGCTGCGGGAGCGCAAGCACCGACCGGCCAAGCCCTTCGCCGTCATGGTCCAGGACCTTGGTGCAGCACGGGAGTTGGCGCGGACGTCGCGGGCCGAGCGGTCCGTTCTGGATTCGGCGGCGCGACCCGTCGTGCTCCTCGCCGCACGGGGTCCGGGCCTCGCGCCCGCCGTGCATCCGGGCACGCACCGGATCGGCCTGTTCCTGCCCACCACCGGGCTGCATCACCTCCTGCTCGGCGAACTCACGCGCCCGCTCGTCGTCACCATCGGCAACCTCGCCGACGAACCGATCGCCACCGACGACACGGAGGCCCGCCGCACGCTGGCCACGGTCGCCGACGGATTCCTCGCCCACGACCGGCCGATCCGCGCCCGCTACGACGACTCGGTCGTGCAGACCGTCGGCCGCTCCATCCTCACCCTCCGCAGGGCGCGAGGCCTGGCACCGGCGCCGCTGCCCCTCGGCGTCGCCGCCCCTGTGCCCCTGGTGGGGGTCGGCGCGCAGCTCAAGCACACGTTCACCCTCGCGGACGGGCACGGCGCGCACCTCTCCCCGCACGGCGGGGACCTGGCGGACGCGACGACGCTGGACGCCTTCACGCACGCGTACGACGATCTCGTCCGGCTCACGGGCGTCGAACCGGCCGTCGTGGCGCACGACCTGCACCCCGGCTACCTCTCCACCCAGTGGGCTCAGGCCCAGCCACTGTCCTGCATGCCCGTCCAGCACCACCACGCCCATCTGGCGGCATGCGCGGCCGAGCACGGACTGCGTACCCCCTTCGTCGGGGTCGCCTACGACGGCTTGGGGCTCGGCGACGACGGGACGCTGTGGGGAGGAGAGATCCTCGTCGCCGACCTGACCGGCCACCGAAGGGCGGGCCGCTTCGCGACCGCGCCGCTGCCCGGCGGCGAAGCCGCGATCCGCCACCCGTACCGGATGGCCCTCGGCTACCTGCACGGAACGGAACTGCTCGGCAGCCCGCGCCCGTACCCCTGGCTGACGCGACCCTTCACCGACCGGCTCGATCCCGACGAAGCCGCGGTCGTACGGGCCATGGTGGCCCGGGGCATCAACTCCCCGCGCGCTTCGAGCGCCGGACGGCTCTTCGACGCCGTGGCGAGTCTGCTCGGCCTCGTCCACTCGGTGAGCTACGAGGGGGAAGCGGCCGCAGCCCTGGAGGACGCGGCCGGCAGCGTGAGCGCGCTGCCACTGAACCACCGACTGGTGCGGGCGGACGGGCTGTGGGTCTACGACCCGGGCCCGACCCTCATCGACCTCCTGGACCGGCAGCACAGCGGCGAGAGCGTCCCCGAGCTCGCCGCGGCCTTCCACCTGACCCTGGCCCTCGTGACCGCTGAACTCGTCGCGTACGCCGTCGAGGACGGAGCCCCGCGCACCGTCTGCCTCGCCGGCGGCTGCTTCCTCAACCGCCGTCTGCTCACCGAGGTCAGCCGCCGACTGCGCGCGCAGGGGGTGCGGGTCCTGGTCTCCAGCGCCGTACCGGTCGGTGACGGCGGTGTCAGCTACGGGCAGGCCGCGGTCGCCGCCGCCCGGCTCGCGAAGGAGTGAGCGCGATGTGCCTGGGCATTCCCGGGCGGATCCTGGAGATCCGTGACGACGCCGGACTGCGCATGGCCACCGTCGACTTCGGCGGCGTGCGGCGTGAGGCGTGCCTCGCCTGCACACCTGCGGCCACGGTCGGTACGTACGTCATCGTGCACGTCGGATTCGCCATCACCGAGGTCGACGAAGCCGAGGCCGAACGGACGCCGGACGTCCTGCGGGCGATGACGGGTGCGGTGGAGGCCGAACTCGGCGAACCGTTGCCCGGCCCGGCCACATAGGGCCGGTCGGCCCTCGGCCCTACCCGGCCAGCCCCTGGGGCGCCGTCCCTCTCCGCCCGATTCTCGAAGGGTCAACCTGCCGTCAGGAGGCCCCAGATGACGCACGACGAGCGAAGCCGACCTCCGGTCCACGCCCTGCTCGCCGACGGGACGACGGCCTGCATACGGGCCGTCCGCCCCGACGATCACTCCCCACTGCAGGGCCTCTACGAGGAGATGTCTCCGGCGAACCTGCGGCTGCGGTTCTTCGCCGCGAGCCGCCGGTCCGCCGTGCAGGCCGCGGACCGGGCCTGCGCCGCTCCCCGCCCCGGATACCGAGCGCTGCTCGCCGAGTCCAAGGACCAGATCATCGGCCTGGCCGAGTACGAGCGGACGGACGAGCCCGAGACCGCCGAGATCTCGCTGGCCGTCGCCGAGGGACTGCACCACCGGGGGATCGGCACCCTGCTCCTGGAACACCTCGTCTCCGCCGCCCGCGCCGACGGCATCACCGCGTTCACCGCCGACGCACTCGCCGAGAACCACGAGGTGCTGAAGGTCTTCGCCGACCTCGGCCTGCGCACCGCCCGCCGCTTCGACGGCCCCGAACTGCGCTGCACCATCCAGCTGGAGGAGGACGAAACCTACCTGACGGCGGTCGAGGCGCGCGGCAGCACGGCCGACGTGGCCAGTCTCCAGCCGCTGCTGCGGCCCGGCTCGATCGCCGTGGTCGGCGCGGGCCGCAAGGCCGGTTCGGTCGGCCGGGCCGTCCTGCGCAATCTGCGCACCGGCGGCTTCACGCGGCAGCTCTTCGCCGTCAACCCGAGCGTGTCGTCGCTGCTGAGCGTGCCCGCCTTTCCGTCGGTCGCCGAGCTGCCCCAGGTGCCCGACCTGGTGGTCCTCGCGGTACCTGCGCGGGCCCTGCCCACCATGGCCGAAGAGTGCGGCAAGGCGGGCGTACGCGCCCTGGTGGTCGTCACGGCCGGTCTCGAAGCCGAACAGTCGGCCGCCCTGCTGGCCACCTGCCGGACGTACGGCATGCGTCTGGTGGGCCCCAACTGCCTGGGCATCTCCAACACGGACAAGGCGCTGTCGCTGGACTCGACCTTCGCCGCCCGGCATCCGCGCCGCGGCACCGCCGGTGTCGCCGTGCAGTCCGGGGGAGTGGGAATCGCCCTGCTCGACGGCCTGTCCCGGCTCGGCCTCGGCGTCTCCAGCTTCGTCTCGCTCGGCGACAAGTACGACGTCAGCGGCAACGACCTGCTCCAGTGGTGGGAACGCGACGGCGTCACGGACCTCGCCCTGCTGCACCTGGAGTCCTTCGGAAACCCGCGGGCCTTCTCCCGCACCGCGCGGCGGGTCACCCGGCGCATGCCCGTCCTCACCGTCGACGCGGGCCGCACCGACGCCGGCAGGCGAGCCGCGGCCTCGCACTCCGCCGCGGCCGCCACCCGGACCATGACCCGGCAGTCGCTGTTCACCCAGGCGGGCATCACGGCCACCCGGACGATCGGTGAACTCCTCGAGACCGCCGCCCTCCTGCACTCCCAGCCCGCACCCGCCGGAAACCGGGTCGTCATCGTCACCAACGCGGGCGGCGCGGGCGTCCTCGCGGCGGATGCGTGCGCAGAGGCCGGACTCACACTGCCGTTGCTCCCGGCCGGCCTCGTCGACGACCTGCTCGACGTCCTGCCCGAGGGTGCCTCGACTGCCAACCCGGTCGACGCCACCGCCGCCGTCACCGAGGAGCAGCTCAGGAACTGCGTGGACCGGCTGATGCGGCACGGCGGCATCGACGCCGTGCTGGTGGTGCTTGTGCCCACCGCCGTAGCGGCGGCGACCGGCGAGGATCTCGTCCGGGCGCTCACCGGTGGCCCGGCCCAACGCACTCGGACGGTCGTCGCGGTCCGCCTCGACCAGGCACTGCCCGTGCGGCTGCTGCCCGCCACGGGAGGCGGCTCCATACCCGCCTACGCCGACCCACAGGCAGCCGCATGCGCCCTTGCCCACTCCGTACACCGCGCCCAGTGGCTGGCGCGTCCGCCCGGCACCGTCCCCGCGCTCGCAGGGGTGGAGACGCAACACGCCCACGCGGTGGCCGAGACCTGGCTCGCCAGGCACCCCGAAGGCGGCTGGCTGGACCCGCGCGCCTGCGCCGAGCTCCTCGCCTGCTACGGCATACCGCAGCTGCCCTGGGCCTGGGCCGAGACCGAGAACGAAGCAGTCAGCGCCGCAGAGCGGTTGCGCGGTCCGGACGGCAGGGTGGTGCTGAAGGCCCACTGGCCCGGCCTGCTGAACAAGAGCGAGCAGCGCGCCATCCACCTCGATCTGCGGGGAGACGCCCATGTGCGGGCCGCCTTCCGGGACTTCGAGACGCGATTCGCCGGCCTGCTGACCGGCGTGGTGGTCCAGCCACTCGCCGAGCGCGGCACCGAACTGTTCGCGGGCGTCGTCCAGGACGAGGTCTTCGGGCCGCTGGTCCTCTTCGGACTCGGCGGCACGGCCACCGAGCTGCTCGCCGACCACGCCGCCCGGCTGGCCCCGCTCACCGACCTCGACGTCCATGACCTGATCACCTCGCCTCACTGCGCCCCGCTGCTCTTCGGGCACGGCGGCAGCGGTCCGGTCGACCTCGAAGGCCTGGAGCAACTGCTGCACAGGCTGTCCCGGATGGCCTGCGACCTGCCACAGCTCGCCGAGGCCGACTTCAACCCCGTCCTGGCATGGCCGGGCGGCACCACGGCACTCGACGTGCGCGTACGGCTGCTGCCTCGGACCGCCCACGACCCGTATCTGCGCCGACTGCGCTGAGAACGACTCGCCGAGTGAACGACTGCGCCGAGTGAACGACTGCGCCGAGAAGGAGACAGAGATGAAGCACAGCAAGATCGGTTCGGTGATGACCAGTGAGGTCGTCAGCGCCCAGTACGGCACGCCGTTCAAGGAGGTGGCCAAGCGCCTCGCCGAGTACCGCATCAGCGGGCTGCCCGTGATCGACGCCGACGACAAGGTCGTCGGAGTGATCTCCGAGACGGACCTGCTGGTGCGCGAGGCGCAGGCGCCCGACCCGTACCAGGCGCCGCGCCGCTTCCGGCTGCGGCGGATGGGCAAGGGCGGACGGAAGGACCGGGCCAAGGCCACGGCGCGGACAGCGGGACAGCTCATGTCCACGCCGCCCGTTTGCGTACACGCCGACAACACCATTGCCGAGGGCGCCCGTTGCATGGCCCAGCACAAGGTGGAGCGATTGCCCGTCGTCGACGAAGAGGACCGCCTGGTCGGCATCGTCACCCGGCGCGACCTTCTTCAGGTGTTCCTGCGCGCCGATGACGACATCCGCCACGAAGTGATCGAACAGGTCCTGGTGCGCACCCTGTGGCTGGCACCCCAGACCATCAAAATCGAGGTGCAGGACGGCGTGGTGACCCTTGAGGGCCAGCTGGAGCGCCGCAGCGAGGTACCCATCGCCCTGCACATGACGCGTGAGATCGATGGTGTCGTGGCGGTCGTGGACAAGCTCACCCACCGTGTGGACGACTCCCGTCTTCAGCCGAACGATCAGGCCCTGCGAGGCGTGGCCGACGACTGGCTGCGCAAACTCTGAGAAGGGACGGATCGCCATGACCGCCAAGGTGCTCGTCGCCGACGCGACCGAGCTGCGGGATGCCGTCGCGGCCGGGACACAGCGGAGCTGAGGGCGTGGACACCCGAACCCGGCCGCACGGGCGCGCCGCCGGCTGGCGATGGCGGCGAAGCCCGCTGCGCCGTCGCAGCGACGTCGTCGAGGCGTGGACGGGACTGCTGCTGGGAGCCGCGATGCTGTTCGTCGCGCCCCTGGCCGGGGCGTTCGCCGGGGCCTTCACCTACGACACCGCGCACGCGAAGGCCGAACGGCAACGGGCCGACGGCCACGTCGTACGGGCCACACTGATCGAGAATGCTCCGGCGGCCGGCAGAGTCGGTTCCCGTACGACCCACCCGGTCAAGGTGCGCTGGACCGATCGTGGCGGCACCGCGCACACGGCCGTTGCCAAGGTCGAGGCAGGCGCCACGACGGGTAGCCGGACCGACGTCTGGCTCGACGCCCACGGCAGGGTCACCACGGCCCCGATGGCCGAGGACGTCCAGTGGGGCACCGCGATCGCCGTGGGCGGCGCGGCGAGCCTTGTGGCCTGGGGGTTCATCGGGGGCGCCTGGATCACCGTACGCACTGTGGCGCACCGCCGGCGCATGGCCGAGTGGGAGCAGGCGTGGGCGCGGACGGAACCGCGGTGGACCGGTGGTGAGGCCTGAACCGGGCCCGGCCGGGCCCGAATAGGGCCGCTCGGCCCCTGCCCCGCAGGAGGCGCCTCTTCGAGCCTGGTGAGTGCAGGGAACCACCCCGACAGCACCACCCGGACAGCACCACCCGGACAGAACCACCCGGACAGCACCACCCGGACAGAACCACCCGGACAGAACCACCCCGACGAGTGGGAGGACGGACATGACGACCGGCGCAGCCACGGCAGTCCTCGACCGGAACGGCCTCAACGCCCTCGTCGCGGAGCTGAATGCCGACGGCCGCAGGGTCGTTGGACCCACCGTCCGCGACGGTGCGATCGTCCTCGCCGAACTCGAATCGGCCGATCAACTCCCTTACGGCTGGGGCGTGGAGCTGGAGGCCGGGCACTACCGGCTGCGGCGCCGCGGGGACGGAGCGGCCTTCGCGCACTCGGCCGGTCCGCAGTCCTGGAAGAACTTCCTGCATCCACAGCGGGAGAAGCTGTGGAGCGCGGACCGTGCCCCCGACGGAACGGTGGCCATCAGCACCGAGACCGCCGACCGGCCCTCGTACGCCTTCCTCGGCGTGCGCCCGTGCGATCTGCGGGCCATCGCGATCCAGGACCGGGTGTTGACGGGCGGTCACTTCAAGGACACCGGCTATGAGGAACGCCGGAGGGGTGCGTTCCTCATAGCCGCCGAGTGCACCGAGCCGGGCGCCACCTGCTTCTGCGTCTCCATGGGCGGCGGCCCCGGCGCCGACGCGGGCTTCGACCTCGCGCTCACCGAGGTCGTCGACAGGATGAGGCGGGCCATGCCGCCGGTGAGCCTGCGGCAGCTGATGGGTTCGAGCCTGGAGGCCGAGCGCTGGGACGACATCGCGTCGCGCTGTCTGACCTGCGGGAACTGCATGATGGTCTGCCCCACCTGCTTCTGCACCACGACCGAGGAGGTCACCGACCTCACGGGCGACCACGCGGAGCGCCGGCAGCGCTGGGACTCCTGCTTCGACCTGGACTTCTCGTACGTCCATGGCGGGCCGGTGCGTTCCTCGGGCCGCAGCCGCTACCGCCAGTGGCTCACCCACAAACTCGGCACCTGGCACGACCAGTTCGACAGCTCCGGCTGTGTGGGCTGCGGCCGCTGCATCGTCTGGTGCCCGGTCGGCATCGACATCACCGAAGAGGTGGCGGCTCTCAAGGACGAGGCGGACAAGAAGGAGACAGGGCGATGACCAGCACCACGACCATGATGAGCGCTCTTCCGGTCGAGCACCGCGATCGGCTGATGCGGATCGCCCGGCAGGTGTCCTTCCCTGCCGGGACGCGGATCTTCGAGGAGGGCGGGCGCGCCGACCGGTTCTGGATCATCCGCACCGGATCGGTCGTGCTCGACATGCATGTCCCCGGCCGCCGCTCGCCCTCGATCGAGACGCTGGGCCACGGTGAACTGGTCGGCTGGTCCTGGCTGTTCCCGCCGTACGTCTGGCAGCTCGGTGCCGTGGCGCAGAGCCCCGTGCGGGCCGAGGAGTTCGATGCCCTCGCGGTCCGGCTGATGTGTGAGGACGACCCGGCCCTGGGGGCGGTCGTCGGCCAGTGGGTGGGCCGGGTGCTCGCCCACCGGCTGCAGTCGGCCAGGACCCGGCTGCTCGACCTGTACGCCCCCTACGGCAGTGGAAGCGGTGTGCGGGGATGACCGCCGTGCCGGTTCCCTACCGGGTGATCGCCCGCTGGGCGGAGACCCCGGACACCGTCACCCTGCGTGTGGAGCCGGTGGGGGAGCCGCTGCCCGCCTTTGTGCCGGGCCAGTTCGCGATGGTGTGGGCGTTCGGGAGGGGCGAGATCCCCCTGTCGGTCAGCGCGATCCCCACCACCGGAGGCCTGGCGCACACGGTACGCGGCGTGGGTGCGGTCTCCGAGGGGCTGTACGCCGCCGAAGCCGGTGACGTACTCGGACTGCGCGGCCCCTACGGCACCGGCTGGGAACTCGAAAAGGCCGTCGGACAGGACCTGTTGGTCGTCGCCGACGGCATCGGCCTCGCCCCGCTGCGTCCCCTGATCCGCGACGCGGAGGCCGACCCGAAACCGTACGGCCGGCTGAACGTCCTGGTGGGCGCCCGCACCCCCGACGACCTGATGGCCAGGATCGAAACCCGGCAGTGGCAGACCGCGTACACGGGAGTCACCGTCGACCGGCCCGACGCGCGCTGGGCGGGCCACATCGGCGTGGTCACCAAGCTCCTCGGCGATGCGCACTTCACGCCGGACAACACCACCGCGTTCGTCTGCGGCCCCGAGCCGATGATCCGGGCCACGGCCCGCGACCTGCTCCACCGGGGCCTGCCCGCCGACCGCGTCAGGGTCTCCCTGGAGCGCAACATGCGCTGTGCGACCGGACACTGCGGCCACTGCCAGCTCGGCCCGCTGCTGCTGTGCAGGGACGGCCCCGTCGTCACCTGGAACCAGGCCGAACCCCTGCTCTACGTAAGGGAGTTGTGAGATGAGTCTGCCGACGCTGGCCGTGTTCAAGCTCGCCTCCTGCGACGGCTGCCAGCTCACCCTGCTCGACTGCGAGGACGAACTCCTCGGCCTCGCGGGGCAGGTGGAGTCAGCCCACTTCCTGGAAGCCTCCAGCGCGGTCCGGCCAGGACCGTACGACCTCGCGCTGGTCGAGGGCTCCGTCACCACGCACGCCGACGCCGGGCGGATCCACACGATCCGGGCCGCCTCCCGCCGCCTGGTGACGATAGGGGCCTGCGCGACGGCCGGCGGCATCCAGGCGCTGCGGAACTTCGCGGACGTCGAGGAGTTCACCCGCACCGTCTACGCACGCCCCGACTACATCGACACGCTCGCCACCTCCACCCCCGTCTCCGCGCACGTGGACGTCGACTTCGAGCTGCGCGGCTGCCCCGTCGACCGCCGCCGGCTCCTGGAGGTCATCACCGCGTATCTGGCGGGCCGCAAGCCGGACATCCCGAACAACAGCGTCTGCTTCGAGTGCAAGCGGCGCGGCACGGTCTGCGTCACCGTCGCCCATGGCACCCCTTGTCTGGGCCCGGTCACGCACGCCAGGTGCGGGGCGATCTGCCCGGCGTACGGGCGCGGCTGCTACGGCTGCTTCGGCCCGTCCGGGTCGGTGAACCTGCCCGCGCTGATCCCGGTGCTGCACCGCGACGGCATGGACGACCGCGACACCGAACGCTTCCTGCACACCTTCAACACCGCCGCGTTCGAAGAGGAGTTACGCCGATGACGCACCGGGGATCCCGCGTCCTGCACGTCGGTTCGCTCTCCCGGGTCGAGGGCGAAGGCGCCCTGCGCTTGAGCGTCCATGACGGGACGGTCACCGAGGCGCGGCTGCGGATCTACGAGCCGCCGCGGTTCTTCGAGGCCTTCCTGCGGGGCAGGGCGTACACCGAACCGCCGGACATCACCGCCCGGGTCTGCGGGATCTGCCCCGTCGCCTACCAGATGAGCGCCTGCGCCGCGATCGAGGACGCCTGCGGGGCCACCGTCGACCCGGCCCTGCGTGAACTGCGGCGGCTGCTGTACTGCGGCGAATGGATCGAGAGCCAGACCCTGCACATCTACCTCCTGCACGCCCCCGACTTCCTCGGCTGCGACGGCGCCATCGAGCTTGCCCGCACCGCCCGCGCACACGTCGAGCGCGGGCTGCGCCTGAAGCAGGCGGGGAACGCGATCCTCGAACTTCTCGGCGGCCGCGCCATCCACCCCGTCAACGTCCGCCTCGGCGGCTTCCACCGCACCCCGACGCACCACGAACTGCGGGCGCTGGGAGAGCAGTTGAGGCGTGCCGCGGACGATGCCTGGCAGACCGTCGAGTGGGTGGCGGGCTTCGACTTCCCCGACGCCGAGACCGACGCCGACCTGTTCGCGCTGGCCGCCCCGGGAACGTACGCCATCGAGAACGGCACGCCGGCGGTCCTGCGCGCGGACGGCACGCTGAGCAGCTTCCCGCTCCACACCTTCCTGGACCGTGTGCGGGAGGAGCACCTGCCGCACTCGACCGCCCTGCACTCCACTCTCGACGGGCGCCGTCATCTCACGGGATCACTGGCCCGGTTCGCGATCAGCGGGCGCTGGCTGTCGCGCACGGCGGTGGAGGCCGCCCGCGCGGCCGGGCTCGGTGACCCGTACGAAGGGGCGGTCTGCCGCAACCCGTACCGCTCGATCCTCGTCCGGGGCGTGGAGGTCGTGTACGCCGTCGACGAAGCGCTGCGGATCATCGACACGTACGAGCCGCCGCTCCGCCCGTACAACGAGGTCCCGGCCGCCGCCGGCACCGGACACGGTGCCACGGAGGCCCCGCGCGGACTCCTCTACCACCGCTACCTGCTGGACGCCGACGGCACCGTCACCGACGCCCGCCTCGTGCCGCCCACCGCGCAGAACCAGGGCGCCATCGAGGACGACCTGCGCCGCACCGCCCAGTCCGCGATCACCCAAAACGGTACGACGGACCAGGAGCTGACGCGGCTGTGCGAGCGGGCCATCCGCAACCACGATCCGTGCATCTCCTGCTCCACCCACTTCCTCGACCTGACCGTCGACCGCACCTGACCACCGACCGCCCCCAACTCCCCAGGAGGACGCCGTGCTCCACTCCCCGCGCACCGTGAGTGACGTGATGACCCACACTGTCATCGCCGTGGGCCGTGAGGCCTGACCGCGGGCGAGGTGATGAGCACCCCCGCCGTCAGCGTCCACCCGGACACCATCCTCCC
Source organism: Streptomyces sp. NPDC059037 (assembly GCF_042740015.1). Lineage (NCBI taxonomy): Bacteria > Bacillati > Actinomycetota > Actinomycetes > Kitasatosporales > Streptomycetaceae > Streptomyces > Streptomyces sp. NPDC059037. Next base: position 32,542 of record NZ_JBHYIG010000009.1, on the reverse strand, counting down.
GCAGGCCGCCCGCATCATGGCCCTGCGGCACATCAAACGTCTCCCTGTGATCGACGCCCACGGCCTGCTGCAGGGCGTGGTGAGCCGCAGCGACCTGCTGAAGGTGTCCCTGCGCACCGACGAGGAACTCGCGGACGAGGTGACCCGCACCGTGACCGCCTTCCTCTTCCCGGAGGGGGCCGTCACGGTCGCGGTCGAAGGCGGCGTGGTCACCCTCGGCGGAGAGATCCGCGACAGGACTCGTGCCGGTGGCCGCCCGGCTCACGCGGGCCGTCGAAGGCGTCGTCGACGTACGCGTGGAACCGGCCGAACCGGCGCCACGGACACCGCCCCGGTGAAGTACCTCGACGAGTACCGCGATCCGGCCCTGGCCCGGCAGCTGCTCGCGGAGCTGGAGCGCACCGCGACACACCCCTGGCAGATCATGGAGGTGTGCGGTGGCCAGACCCACACCCTCGTACGGCAGGGCATCGACGAACTGCTGCCCGCGGGCATCCGCATGATCCACGGCCCCGGCTGCCCGGTCTGCGTCACGCCGCTGGAGACCCTCGACCGCGCCATGGCCGTCGCGGCGCGCCCCGGCGTGATCCTCACCAGCTTCGGCGACATGCTGCGGGTCCCGGGCCACGCCACCGACCTGCTCGCCCTGCGGGCCCGTGGCGCGGACGTCCGGGTCGTCTAGTCGCCGATGGACGCGGTGCGCATCGCCGAGAAGAACCCCGGCCGCGAAGTGGTCTTCCTCGCCGTCGGCTTCGAGACCACCGCGCCCGCCGACGCCATGGCCGTCCTGCACGCCGCACACCTCGGCCTCACCAACTTCTCGCTCCTCGTCAGCCATGTCCTCGTACCGCCCGCGATGACCGCCCTGCTCGACGATCCCGGCTGCGAGGTCGAGGCGTTCCTGGCCGCGGGGCACGTGTGCGCGGTCATGGGGTGGACGCAGTACGAACCGATCGCCGCGCGGCACCAAGTCCCCGTCGTCGTCACGGGGTTCGAGCCGCTGGACCTCCTGGAGGGCATCCTGATGGCCGTCACTCAGCTCGAAGAGGGCCGCCACGTGGTGGAGAACCAGTACGCAAGGGCCGTGCGCCGCACGGGCAACACCGAAGCCCGGTCCGTCCTCACCCGCGTCTTCCGCATCACCGACCGGGCCTGGCGCGGCATCGGGACACTCCCGGCCAGCGGCTTCGAACTCGCCCCGGAATACGCCGACTTCGACGCGTCGCGGCGCTTCGACGTGGCCGGCCTGCACCCCACCGAGGACCCCGAGTGCATCGCCGGGGCCATCCTGACCGGCGCCCGGCTGCCCACCGACTGTGCCGCCTACGGGGTGCGCTGCACGCCACGCGCCCCGCTCGGCGCCCCCATGGTCTCCGGCGAGGGCACCTGCGCCGCCTTCCACGCCGCCGGACGAACCAGGAGCGCACCGGCATGAACCTCGACTGCCCCCTTCCGTACGACGAGAACGAAGTCGTCCAACTGGGTCATGGCGCGGGCGGACGGCTCACTGCGGAGCTGCTCGACGCGCTCGTCCTGCCCGCACTGGGCGGGCCCCCGTCCGGTCCGCTCGAAGACGCGGCCCTGCTTCCCGACCGGGACGAACTCGTCGTCGCCACCGACTCGTTCGTGGTCAGCCCGCTGACCTTCCCCGGCGGGGACATCGGCTCGCTTGCCGTCCACGGCACGGTAAACGACCTGGCCATGCGTGGCGCCCTGCCCCTCGCCCTCACCCTCGCGGTGATCGCCGAGGAGGGCCTGCCGCTCGCGGAACTCCGTGCCGTCCTGGCCTCCGCGGGGAAGGCCGCGCACCAGGTCGGAGCCCCCGTCATCACCGGTGACACCAAGGTCGTCGGACGCGGCGCCGCCGACCGCCTCTTCCTCAATACGACCGGCATCGGCCGCCGCATCCCGGGCCTGAATCCCTCCGCGGCCCGCGCGCGCCCCGCCGACGTCGTCCTGCTCTCAGGGCCGATCGGCCTGCACGGCACCGCCGTACTCTCGACCCGTGAAGGGCTCGGCTTCGAGACGGACATCGCCTCCGACACCCGCCCCCTGCACGGCCTCGTCCGGGCACTCGCCCACCTCGGCGGCGCAGTCCACAGCCTGCGTGACCCCACCCGCGGCGGTGGCCGCCTCGCTCAACGAGATCGCCGGCGCCTCGGGTGTCGGCGTGGAGATCGAAGAGAGCACCGTGCCCGTGCCCCAGGCCGCCGCCGCGGCCTGCGACCTGCTCGGCCTCGACCCGCTGATCGTCGCGAACGAAGGCTGCCTGATCGCCTTCGTCGCGCCCGAGGTGGCGGAAGAAGCGCTCACCGCGCTCCGTTCGTACCCCGAGGGAGCGGCGGCCGTACCCATCGGACACTGCACGGCAGGGCCTTCCGGCCGGGTCGTACTGCGCACGCTGATCGGCGCGCGCAGGGTGGTCGACATGCCGATCGGTGAGCAACTCCCGCGCATCTGCTGAGAGATGGCACCGGTTGCCGTACCGATCGGGCCCACTCGGCCCTGGTGCGCCACCCCACTCACCCGACACGATCGGAACGGAACCGTCGACAGTCAGGGGGCAGTCATGGCCGCACGCGCCTTCTCGCCGGAGCACCCGATACGGGTCTTCCTCCTCGACGACCACGAGGTCGTCCGCAGGGGAGTCCACGATCTGCTCGACTCCGAAGCCGACATCGAGGTCGTCGGGGAGGCGGGTACCAGTGAACAGGCGCTGGTCCGTGGCCCGGCACTGCGTCCGGACGTGGCGATCCTCGACATCCGTCTTCCCGACGGCGACGGCATCACCGTCTGCCGTGAACTGCGGTCCAGGATGCCGGAGGTGGCCTGTCTGATGCTGACGTCCTTCGATGACGACGACGCGCTCCTGGACGCGATCATGGCGGGCGCTGCGGGCTACGTCCTGAAGCAGATCAAGGGCACGGACCTGATCGACGCGGTACGTACCGTCGCCGCCGGGCAGTCCCTGCTCGACCCGGCCACCACGTCTCGCCTGATGAGCACTCTGCGCGGTCCGGACGCGACGGCCGCGTCGTCGCAGGACGCCAGGCTGGCAGGGCTCTCGGAACGCGAACGGGACATCCTCGCCCTGATCGGCGAAGGCCTCACCAACCGGCAGATAGGCAAGCGGCTCTTCCTCTCGGAGAAGACCGTCAAGAACCACATCTCGCGCCTCCTGGCGAAGCTGGGCGTCGAACGCAGGATCCAGGCCGCAGTGATCGCCGCCCACGTCGATCCGGGCACCCCGCGCTGACCGTCCCCGCGGACTTACCGGACCGGCAGCGTCACTTGCCACTCCAAGCGTGTTCCGCCGTCCGGCCCGGCGCTCAGCGTCAGCGTGCCGCCAAGACGCTCGGCCCGCTCGGCGATGTTGCGCAGGCCGCTGCGACGCCCGCCCCCGCCGATGCCGACGCCGTTGTCCGTCACGGTCAGAGTCAGCTTTCCCCTGCCCACGACGAGGGAGATCTCCGCGGCCGACGCCTGTGCGTGCCGGGTGACATTGGCGAGCGCCTCGCTCAGCACGGCCACGGCGTCGTCGGCGATGACGGCCGGCACATCGGTGTCGATCAGGCCCTCCGTACGCAGGGCGGGCGTGAAGCCAAGTGAGGCGATCGCCTCCTCCACCGTCCGCGTGGTCCGCATGCGCAACCCGGGAACGCCTGCCGCGCTCGCCTCATGGGCCCGGAGCCCGAAGATGGTCGACCGAATGATCTTTATCGTGGTGTCGAGATCGTCCACTGCCCGTATCAGACGTTCGGAAGCCTCAGGGTGCTGGACGAAACGCTGGGCGCTCTGCAGCGTCATGCCGGTCGCGAACAGACGCTGAATGGCCAGGTCATGCAGATCACGGGCGATCCGGTCCCGGTCCTCCAGCAGGCTCATCTGCTCGGCGTCCCGTCGTCGTTCCGCCAGTTCCAGGGCGAGCGCGGCCTGTCCGGCGAATCCGGGCAGCGGTGCGATCTCGGCGTCGCCGAAGGCGGGGCGCCCGGTCCGCCGAGCAAGGACAAGGACGCCGCGCAGCCCGTCGGCCGTCCCCATCGGGACGGCGACCGCAGGCCCCAGACCCTTCCACCTCTCCGGCGCGAAGGTGACCCGCGGATCGCTGCTCACGTCCATGGTGGTCACCAGACCGCCGTCGCTCAACGCCGCGCCGGCCAGGGTCCCTTCGCGGGGAACGCGCCGGCCCCGGTGCGCCTCTGAGCCCTCGCCGAGTGCGAGTGCGCCGCGCAGCTCTTCGTTCCCCGCCACCACCAGATCGACGACACCGATGTCGGCGGAGGTGATCTCCCGGGCACGCTCGACCATCAACTCCAGTACGCGCGACTCCGAGGCGCCGGACAGCAGGGAGCTGGTGAACTCGGCGCTCGCCGTCAGCCAGCGCTCCCGCAGCCGTGCCTCCTCGTAGAGCCGGGCGTTCTCGATGGCCACGCCCGCCGCCACGGCGAGGGTGGAAAGCACCGCCTCGTCCTCGGCGTCGAACTCGCCCCCGCCGCGCTTCTCGGTGAGGTAGAGGTTCCCGAACACCTTCTCGCGCACCCGGATGGGCACGCCGAGGAACGAGTGCATCGGTGGATGATGGGCCGGGAAGCCGGACGAGGCAGAGTGCTCCGAAAGCTCCCTCAGCCGCAACGGCTCGGGATGCCGGATCAGTTCACCGAGCAGCCCGTGCCCCGATGGCAGGTCGCCGATCTGAGCCCGCAGCTCCTCGTTGATCCCCACCGGCAGGAATTCGTCCAGCATGTCCCCCGCGCCGATGACGCCGAGCGCACCGTACTCCGCGTCCACCAGTGCCACGGCGGTCTCGACGATGCGCCGCAGCACTTGCGGCAGGTCCAGCTCCCGCCCCACGGAAAGGACCGCTTCCAACAGACTGTGCAGTCGGTCCCGGGTCCCGCGAACCGCGTCGATCCGTACCTGAAGCTCTTCGAGCAGCTCATCCAGCCGTAATCGGGGCAACTGTCCCGACCCACTGCGCTCTTCCCCACCCATGTGCTGCCTCCGCCGGGGTCTGTCAGACAGGCGATGCAGAGATGCCCCACACAGTAGTCAGACGGCGACGGATCGGGAGAGGGCGACAGGTCAGATTCCGGTTACGCCGAGAACGATCACGGCCGGGTAGGTGGCACGCGCGCCGCCTGACCGCGCTCCGGTGATCACCCGATAAAGGCGGTGCGGAAAGTGTCGGGTGACCAGGGCCGGTGTCGCCACACCATGGGGGCATGGACGACAAGACCTTGGTATCCCGTTTCCTCCGCGACGGCTTCGTGAAACTGGAGGGCGCCGTCGCGCCGCGCGTGGCCGCGGACTGCGCGCGGCTGCTGTGGCGAGAGACGGGCTGCGACCCGGACGACCCGTCGACGTGGACGCAGCCCGTGCACTGGGTGGCCGGCATGGCGCAGGGGCCGTTCGCCGCCGCACCCAACTCACCCGCCCTGCAGCGCGCGTACGACCTGCTCGTCGGCGCGGGACGCTGGGAGCCGCGCTACTCGCTGGGCACGTTCCCGCTGCGCTTCCCGCACGAGGAGGAGCCGGACGACGCGGGCTGGCACATCGAGGGGAGCTATCTGCCGGAGGGCGAGAGCTGGTACTTCACGAATCTGCGTTCCCAGGGCCGGGCGCTGCTGATGCTGTTCCTGTTCAGCGAGGTCGGTGAACAGGACGCCCCGACCCGGATCCGGGTCGGCTCGCACCTCGACGTGCCGAAGGTCCTTGAGAAGTACGGGGAGGACGGGGCGAGCGGGCTGGCCCTCGCGCCCGATCTGGTGGCGGCGTCCGACCACCGGCCACTCGCCCTCGCCACCGGGTCCCCTGGCGACGTCTTCCTGTGCCATCCGTTCCTGGTGCACTCGGCGCAACCGCACCATGGGGTGCGGCCGCGCTTCATGGCCCAGCCGCCGTTGATGCCGGCCGCACCGTACGAACTGGAACGGGCCGACGGCGCTTACTCACCCGTGGAGATCGCGATCCGCCGGGGCCTGGGGCAGAACACCCCCGGTCCGGACGGGGACGGCACCGACCGCAGCGCCGACTAGGCGTGCTTCACGACCATCGCTGTCAAGGCGGTGGTGAAAAGGCGGAGGACAAGCGAACGGGCATGTCGGAGCGGCTGAACCGGGCCATGGAGCACAGCCGAAGAGCCCGGCGGTCCGCCCCGGGCTACGGTGGAAAGCGGTGAAAGGACGTCGTCTCAGTACGGGCGGAATGTGATGGCGCGGGAGAGCGGGACAGGCCCCGAGCACCTGCCACGGCTGCGCCTGGCCGAGTTGCTTGCCGAAGTCCAGGTGCGGATCGACGCCATCCGCGGTACCCAGCATCGGGTCGATGAGCTGCTTGAGGCGGTTCTCGCGGTCGGCCGCGGCCTCGACCTCCCCCAGGTCCTGCGGCACATCGTCGAGACCGCGGTGTCACTGGTCGACGCCGAGTACGGCGCCCTTGGGGTGATCGGCGATGACCAGCAGCTCTCCCAGTTCCTGACCGTCGGGGTGAGCGCGGAGCAGACGGAGGCCATCGGACATCTGCCGTCGGGGCACGGCATTCTCGGAGAACTGATCCGCCACCCCCGGCCGTTGCGCCTCGCCGAGCTGTCGGCACACCCGGCCTCCTACGGATTCCCGCCGCACCACCCGCCGATGCACTCGTTCCTGGGGGTGCCGATCCGGGTGCGTAACGAGGTGTTCGGGAATCTGTACCTCACCGAGAAGCGCGGCGGCCAGGAGTTCGACCACGAGGACGAGACCGTACTCGCCACACTGGCCGTGGCGGCCGGCGTGGCCATCGAGAACGCCCGCCTCTACGCGGAGTCCCAGTACCGCCAGAGCTGGCTCGAGGCCAACAAGGACGTCACGGCGCTCCTCCTGTCCGGTGAGGAGGAGCTCGACGTACTGAGATTCGTCGTGGAACGTGCCCGCCGGATTCTCCGGGCCGATCTGGGCGTCATCGCGGTCCCGCTGACGGACACGGACGAGCTGCTGGTGGCTCTGGCCGAGGGCGTCGGCGCGGAGACGTACCGCAAGATGCGGCTGCCCCGGACGGGTTCCTTCGTGGGTACCGCCATGACCCGGGCCGAACCGGTCACCAGCACCCATCTGGCCAAGGACCCCCAGGTCACGGCGGGCCCGGCGCGCTGGTCGGAGTTCGGGCCTGCCGTGGCCGTTCCGATCGGTACGAAGGACGGCGTACGGGGCGTGCTGCTGCTGGCCCGCACCGCGGCGGGTACCGCCTTCACCGCCACCGAGACGGCGCCGCTCCTGGCGTTCGCCGGGCAGGCGGCGCTGGCCATGGAACTGGCCGAGCGACGCCGCGAGACCGAGCAGATCGCCCTGCTCGAGGACCGCGACCGGATCGCCCGCGATCTGCACGATCTGGCCATTCAACGGCTGTTCGCCACCGGCATGACATTGCAGAGCGCACTGCGTTTCGTCGAGCATCCCGAGGCCGAGGAGCGGCTGCTGCGGGCGGTGGACAACCTCGACGAGACGATCAAGGTCATCCGCTCCACGATCTTCGGCCTGCGCGCGAAGGAGACCGGGCCCGCCGCCCGTGGACTGCGCACGCACATGGTCAAGACGGTTCAGGAGGCCGTCGCGGCGCTCGGCTTCACACCGCTGCTGCGGATGGAAGGGCTGGTCGACACCGATGTGCCACCGGCGCTCGCCGACAACGTCGTCGCCGTCCTGCAGGAGGCCTTGTCCAACGTGGCACAGCACGCGCGGGCGCGGTCGGCCGTTGTATCGCTGGTCGTCGAAGCAGACCTCCTCACGCTCACGGTGCGTGACGACGGCATCGGGATACCGGATACCGGTGGTCGGCGAAGTGGTCTGCGGAACCTCGAAGAGCGAGCCGCCGCGCTCGACGGCACCCTGACGCTGGACTCGCCGGACGGCGGCGGTACCCGCCTGGTCTGGCAGGCGCCGCTGCAGCCCTGACGGCGGGGCCCCCGAAGCCGCTCAGGGGCGCTCGTTCTCCCCGGACGGGCGCGGGTGCGCCTGGGTCGCCAGGACCGCTGCCTGGATACGTCGCTCCACGCCGAGCTTGGCGAGCAGCCGGGAGATGTGGTTCTTCACGGTCTTCTCCGACAGGAAGAGCCGCTTCGCGATCTCGCGGTTGGTCAGCCCCTCGCCGATGAGCACCAGGACCTCGCTCTCGCGCGGGGAAAGGCGCGAGAGTACCGGCTCATCCTGATCTGCCGGGTCGTGGCGCAGCGTCCGCATCAGCCGCGTCGTCGTCTCCGGATCGAGGAGCGACTGACCCGCGGCCAGCGTACGGACTGCCTCGACCAGGTCGGAGCCCTTGATCTGTTTGAGCACGTAGCCCGCCGCCCCAGCCATGATCGCGTCGAGCAGTGCATCGTCGTCGTCGAACGACGTCAGCATGAGGCAGGCCAGGTCTGGCATACGTGCCCGCAGTTCCCTGCAGACGGCGATGCCGTCGCCGTCCGGAAGCCGCACGTCGAGCACGGCGACATCGGGGCGCAGAGCGGGCCCCCGGGCGAGGGCGTGGGACGCGGTGCCGGCCTCTCCGACCACCACCATGTCGGGTTCGGCATCAAGGAGGTCATGCAGCCCACGCCGCACCACCTCGTGGTCGTCGACCAGGAAGACCTTGATCGGCGACTCTTCCGAGAACGCTCGTACGTCCGCCATGTCTGCCCCTTGCGCGCTGTGCCGCCCGCTGGTTCCGGATCCCCATCAGATCAGTCATCGGCTCCCGAGGGGTGCATCCGAGGCCGTGCTCCCCGGACGTCGAGTTCCCACTCCACATCCACCACGCCCTCCACCGCACGGATGACCCGGGACGCGACCGGTACCAGCGAGGTGTCATGTATCCGGCCACTCAGGGTGACCACGCCCTGAGTGACATGGACCCACAGCTCGCCGGGGAACAACCCTGGGGACAGCAGGCCGTCGATCTCCCGACGGACTTCGTCGGCGAGTTCCTCGTCCGTGCGCAGAAAGACCTTGAGGAGATCACGGCGGCTGACGACCCCCTCGAGACGGCCATCGGCATCGACCACGGGCAGTCGTTTCACCCTGTTGACCGCCATGATCCGTGCTGCCTGGGCGAGATTCATCCGGGCACGAGCCGTGACAGCCGGCCTTGTCATGATCTGCTCGGTGGTCGCCGCCCCGGCCTTGGCCAGGTCATCGAGGCGCGCCCGCTGTTCCCGCCAGGTCGGATCGCTGCTTCTGAACTCCTCTTTGGGCAGCAGGTCGGCCTCGGAGACCACACCGACCACGATGCCCTCGCCGTCCAGTACGGGAAGAGCGCTGACCTGCCATCGGGCCATGGCTTCGACCACTTCCTTGAACCCTGCGTTCCGCAGGACAGCGACCGCGGGCCGGCTCATCACATCGCTCACGCGGTACGGACCGTGGTGGTGCATGGGATTCTCCTCAGTCCGACGGCGGGTTGGTGCTGCTGCCGTAAGGGCCGTACAGGTCGAGCAGGCGCACCCGGGCGGCCTGCAGCCGGTGGCCGATGATCTCCGCGACACGGCAGGCCAGGGCCAGACCGAGCACCGGATCCGCGGCGCAGACGGCCCGTACCGCGACGGCGTCGAACTCGAGCGCCCGCACCGTCGAGGCCGCTTCGGCACCCAGGTGCCATTGATGCGGTGCCGTCAGCCAGGACCAGCCCACCAGGTCGCCGGGGCCGAGCGATTCGACCACGGCCGACTGTCGCCCCGGCACATGGATGTCCAGGTCGACACGGCCCGTACTGATGATCCAGAAGCGATCGGCGAGCCGGCCCTCGTTGAAGATCCGCTCCCCGGCGGGGAACGTCACTTCGCGGCTGAGTGTCAGCAGGCGTTCACGCCCTTCGGGCGGTAGTACGTTGAGCAGATTGGTAGCGGTGGCCATGTCGTCCCTTCCTCCTCAGATCGTTCTCAGCGGACCAGGACGCGTTCGCCGGAGCGCGGCACGACGGCCGTCCACCCCAGGGTGCGATCGATCCGGTCACGCAGCGTCCGGGCCGCCTCCTCCTCGCCGTGTACCAGGCAGGTGGCGTGCGGTGCGGGCGGGTCGCGCAGCCAGTCGACGAACACCGGGACGCCTGTGGGTAGTTGGCCGGTGCGGCTCAGTTCCGCCAGTTCGTGCGGGATGACTTCGGTGAGGTCCACCGCGAACGCCGGGATGACCACGGTTCCCTTGCGGGCCAGGGTCCGTCCGATGACGTCCAAGGCGGGGTAGGTATCCGCAATGGTCGAGGTGAGCGTGCGTCAGTACCACCGACCGTATCGACGACGCCTCGTAGGGCCGATGCCAGTTGCGGCGCCGTAGGTCCGTGAGCCCCTGGAACAGACCGCAGTCGACCATGATCCGTGCGTGGTCGCGCTCGACATGGAACTTGCTGCCGGTGACCGTTCCCGCTCCGCCGAGGAAGGTCAGGAGGGCCGGCCCGGCGTGTTCGGGCGGTGCGCCGGCGTCCTGGCGCAGGGCGTCCGGGGCGATCGCGGAGAGGTCCACGGCGGGTGCCTCCAGACAGCGTCCATCGTGTGCCTGCGTACTTCTGCCTCCATGGTCGCCCCGTTCCGGCGTGTTCGGTGGGGCCGGGTGTACCCCACTGCGGGACCGACAGGCCCATGCGTCGTCACCACGGCCGGGCACACGCTGAACAGCGAAGCAGCTCTCGCACAGGGAAGGCGGCGGCGCCCATGGCCGAGCCGCGCCGACGAGGCGCTGCCTTTCTGGGCCGAGTGGCGCCGGGGCTGACAGTTCTGGCCCATTACCGGCGTGCGGATCTGCGAGGTGATCTGCTCGCCGGCCTCACCGTGGCCGCGTATCTGATCCCCCAGGTGATGGCTTACGCCGTGCTGGCCGGTCTGCCTCCGATCACCGGTCTGTGGGCGGCCCTGCCCGCGATGACCGTCTACGCGTTGCTCGGCTCGTCCCGGCAGCTTTCGGTCGGGCCCTCCTGTGACGGCTGGATTCGCCGCGGCGGTGCTCGCCCTCCTCCTGCTCCTGCAGCGGCGGTGGCCGAAGGCTCCCGGTCCGTTGCTGACCGTTGTCATCGCCACTGCCGCGGTCGTCGTGCTCGACCTGGAGGAGCGGGGCATCCGCGTGATCGGAGACATCCCTGCAGGGCTGCCGCAGCCCGGGATGCCCCCTCTCCATGACGCCCCCGACCTGGTGCTGCCTGCCGTGGGCGTGCTGCTCGTGGGCTATGCGGACGTCGTCCTCACCGTCAGGGCGTTCGCGTCCCGTACCGGCCGGAGCATCGACGCCAATCAGGAGTTCCTCGCACTCGGCGCCGCCAACCTCGGCTCCGGCGTGCTGCGCGGATTCCCGGTCAGCTGCAGCGCAAGCCGCACGGCACTCGCCGACTCGGCGGGCGGGCGCACACAGATGTACTCGCTCACCGCCCTGGCGGCGCTGCTCGCCGCCATCGTCGTCTACGCCGCGCTGCGCGGCATCCTGCTGGCGGTGGTGCTTTCGGTCGCGGAGATGCTGGTCCGGGTGGCTCGCCCGCACGATGCGATCCCGGGCAAGGTCGAGGGCCTCGCAGGGATGCACGACGTCGACGACTATCGGCAGGCCCACACGATTCCCGGCGTGGTCGTCTACCGCTACGACTCGCCTCTCTTCTTCGCCAATGCCCAGGATTTCCTGCGGCGTTCGCTGGCAGCGGTGAACGACCACGAGGGGCCCGTCGCTGGTACGTGCTCAATACGGAGGCCAGCGTCGAGGTGGACATCACGGCGCTCGACTCGGTCCAGAGTCTCTGCCGTCAACTGCGTGATCGCGGCATCGTGTACGCGCTCGCCCGGGTCAAACAGGATCTGCGCGACGACCTCGACGCGTACGGGCTCACCGCCGAGATCGGCGAAGAGCTGATGTTCCCCACCCTGCACACGGCCGTGTCGGCCCATCAGGACTGGTTGCGTGATCATCCGCTGCAGCCGTGACCGCTCCCTCCTCAGCTGTTCATGACGAGTGGCCGAGGCGCAGCCCCGTATCTCTGAGGCCGTCACGTCGACCTTGTGTACGTGGCGTTCATCGCCGCCGGACTGCTGGGCGCGCAGTTCTGGTTCTCCGCCGGATTGCTCTGTACGCGATGCACGGCCACCCCGTCACGGCAGAGGAACAGCCCGAGTTGCACGGTGTCGTCGACCGGCTGTGTGCCACCGCGGGCATGCCCGAACCCCGGGTGGCCATCTCGGAGACGGACCTGCCCAACGCGTTCGCCACCGGCCGCAACGCCGACCACGCCGTCGTCTGCGTCACCACCGGACTGATGCGTCGCCTCGAGACCGACGAACTCGAAGGCGGCCTCGCGCACGAGCTCTCCCATGTCGCCCACCGCGACGTCGCGGTGATCCGGCCCGGTACTGCGCCGGCCGCCATGTTCTCCACCCTCTCCGCGCAACTGGGCGGGGCGGGCGGAAAGCCGGGTGGCGAGGCGTGACGAGATGGAGCCGGGTTCCCGCTCTGGGGCGCCCCCGGCCTGCCGGGGCCGCCGCCTTGCGGTTGACCCACTTGGCGGCATCTGGCGGCGCGGCCCTGGCAAGCATTGCCGGAGGGGGCGAACCTGGGGGCGACGGCCGACTGCGGTCACGCCGCGAACACTCCGTACTCCTCAGAAAGGCCGCCCCGCGTGTCACTCACCTATCCGTACAGGGGCCGCACCGCTCTCGCCCTGGGGGGAGTCTGCGCCCTGCTCACTCTGTCCGGCTGCTCGAACAGCGGCAGCGGCAGCGGCAGCGGCAGCGGCAGCGGCGACAGCACTGCCCCCGCCACCACCAGCGCCGCGTCCACCGCGACCAGTGCCGTCCCCGGCACCGCGCGCATCGTGATCAAGAACTTCGCCTTCAGCCCGGCCAAACTTGAGGTGCGGCCGGGGGCGAAGGTCACCGTCGTGAACCAAGACTCGGCCGCGCACACCGTGACTGCCACCGGGGACAAGGCATTCGACACGGGCAACATCAGCGGCGGGGGGACAGCCACCTTCACCGCTCCGTCCGCATCCGGCAGCTACTCCTACATCTGCACCCTCCACCCGAGCATGAAAGGCACTCTCACCGTGACCTGACATCCGTACCCGGGCCTTGAAACAGCAGGGCTCCGAACCCGCGCGACGAACCCCCGGTCACGACTGTCTCGCGTGGCAGCGTGTTCGCGGCTCGCACACGCTGGATGCAGAACGTCGAAAGGTGACAGGCATGGACACACAGCATGAGGCTCCGCGCATCGTCGTGGGCGTCGACGGATCGACCTCATCCCAAGCCGCACTGCGCTGGGCGGTCCGGTATGCCGGTCTCGTATCCGGGAAGGTGGTGGCGGTCACGGCGTGGGAGGTACCCGGTGAGGCGGCGTGGTCGGCTCCGGCGGTGGACGCCACGTTCGATGAGGAAGACGCCGAGCGGCGTCTGGTGGAGGAGGTCCGCACCGTACTCGGTGAGGACGGCGCCTCCCTGGTGCACGAACGCCTGGTGCACGGCCACCCGGCCGGGGTCCTGGTGGATGAGTCCGAGGGAGCCGACATGCTGGTCGTGGGCAGCCACGGTCGCGGTGGCTTCCGGCGTGCCCTGCTCGGCTCGGTGAGCCAGCAGGTGGCGCTGCACGCCCCTTGCCCGGTGACCATCGTCCGGCCGGACGTGCCTGTCGCGTGAACCTGCCGGGCAGTCGCCGACGTCGTAACCCGAGTGGCCTCGCTCTGTGATTTCGTCGTAGCGGTCGGGGCCGATCATTCGGAGACGGACACGGGACGGACTCGATCGCTTTCGGGCGGCCGGCCGGCCGCGGATGGCCAGCGCAGCGCGGTTCTGTCATGGCAGTCTCCCTGGACGGCCTCTTGTCCCACGGACGTCCTCCGGGACGAGTTGTCGGTCCCGGAGCTGTCAGCGCTCGACGGGGCCGGCCAGTTGGACGATGTCGTCGGAGGCGACGTCGTGCAGCCGGATGGCGAGGTCCTCGAGGGCGCGGCTGGCGGCGAGTTCGTCGCCGATCTCGGGGATGGGACGGTCGACCGGGTTGCGCCTCGCCGCGCCCCTGCCGGTGACCGTCGACGTGTCACGCGTGGTCAGAACGGCACGCGCGAGGGTCTCGTCGCTTTCCTCGGTGATGTAGATCTGTACGGTCCACTGCTTGGCTTCCATCGTGATCACTCCTGTGCGGAGGAGGTGAGGGCGGGGCCGCGTCCTTGCCTCTCTCCTCCTTCAGCCTGCGCCTGTCCCGATGGCTGGTCCAGAGCCGAATGGCCCCACCGAGGTGCACGGCAAGGTCCACTGGAACGCACACCGTGCGGCCGAGCGAGGGGCCGACGGGGGCGTCGGCGGGGCCGTTCGGCCCTTGGAGTGCAGGTCTTCATTGGCGTCGAGGGAGAACGGCGTACTCACGCGTCGCCGGAGCGGCGGCACCCGAGGCCGGCCTCCCGCGGGACTTCTCCCGTAACCAATGGGGCCGGTCGGACCCGGTCGGGGACCCGCGGCCCCTGCCCCGCGGCCACTTCCGTCACGACCATGGAAAGAGAGCCCCGATTCAGGAGGTGGACACCATGTCCCGCACCGTCATCGTCGGCCTCGACGGTTCGCCCGAGAGCCGAGCCGCCGCCGAGTGGGCGGCCCGCGAGGCGCGGCTGCGCGGCCTGCCGCTGAAGGTTGTCCACATCTGGGAACCCGTACCGGAGCCCGTGACACAGGCTCCGCTCCTGGGCGTCGAAACACAGCAGCACTGGAGCGAGCGGGTTTCGCGCGAGACCGCCGAGACGCTCGAACCGCGCCACCCCGGTGTCACGGTGACCGCGGTGCAGCTGAAGGGCCGACCCGCCGACGTCCTGGTGGACACGGCGAAGGATGCCGAGCTGCTGGTCCTCGGCTCGCGCGGACTGAGCGGCATCGGAGGGTTCCTGGTCGGATCCGTCGGGCTGGCCGTCGTCGCGCACACCGGGACCCCCGTGGTCCTCGTCCGGGCCGGGGAGCAGGCCACCGACGAACACACCGTGGACCCGGTCGCCGTCTCGTCCGCGGTGGGCCCGTTCCGCCCGGTCGTGCTCGGCTTCGACACCGAAAGCCCCGACGACAAGGTGCTCGCCTTCGCCTTCGAGGGGGCCGCCCGCCGTGACACCGCCCTGCGGGTCGTCCACGGCTGGAACCTGCCGCCGTACTACGTCTACGGACTGTCCGCCGATCTGAACCAGCACGACGAGCTCGCCCGCCACAAGGCCGCCGAGCTCACCGAGGCGTTGATCCCCTGGCGGCAGAAGTACCCGGGCGTCGAGGTCGTCGAGGAGTCCCGTTCCGGCAACCCCGCCAACCACCTTGTGGACGCCTCGCCTGAAGCCTCCCTGGTCGTGGTGGGCCGCCGGATCCGCCGCAGCCCGATCGGCACGCACATCGGCCCGATCACACACGCGGTCCTGCACCACGCCACCGCCCCCGTCGCCGTCGTCGCACATGGCTGACACCTCGCCCACAGGCCCGTCGAACCCGGCGGTGTCAGGGACTGTGCGTCAGGGACTGTGCGTCAGGGACTTTGCGGACGGCCCGGCAGGTCCCGCGCCACGTTCCCCGGCAGGTCCTGCGCCACGTTCACCGTCAGCCCCTCCTCGGCCATGACTTCGCCGATGCGCTCGGCGGTGGAGTCCGCAGCAGGGATCGCCCCTCAGCCGTTCCGAGCCCTCGCGCGGGACGGCCCGCCGGTGAATTCACGCCCGGTGACCAGTTCTGCATCGACGCGGACCACGACGTCCATGGGGCCGTTCACCACCGTGGACCTGCCGATGACGACGACACTCCAGCCGGAACGCGCGGCGCCGTCGATCTCGTCCGCCTCGAAGGCGACCACCGCGCCGTCGAGTGCACGGGCCACTTCCGAGTCCGCCGCGGTGCGGACCAGGACGGCGGAGTCGGCGTCCAGGCCGAAGTTCACCAGAAGGACTGCGGGCAGCGCGTCGCGGGTGTGCACGATGCGGCCGACCGAGGCCTTGGACAGCAGGCGCAGAGACTCCTGTCGGTCGAGCTCCCGGACGCGGTTGCCGAGCACATCACTCACCCCCTCCGGCGCGAGCGCCGTTCACGGTGATCCCGCGTCCGCCCATGCTGTCGGGCTCGATGCGCACCCACAGATCGCGTTGACCTCCGGCCCAGGGCGCGCTGTAGGCCTGCTCCTGCAACCGGCGTACGGCCTCGGCGTCCGTCACGGCCCTGGCGTGCCCGCGGACGAGCACGCTCCAGCCGCGGCTGAGCGCCTCGTCGATGTGGTCGACCTCGAAGGCGACCACGTTTCCGACGGCTTCGGCGGGCGGTGTGTCGGGCTCGGTCCTGAAGACGATCGCGTCGTCGATGACGGTGTAGTTGACGGGGACGATCGCCGGTCCCTCACGGGTGGACACCGCGAGTCGTCCGACGCCGTGGGTGGACAACCGCGCCCGGCACTCCTCGGCGCTCAGCTCCGCCAACTCGGGGTGGTGTGCTGCCTGGCCGAGGCCGGGCGGTTGGTCGATGCCGCCGCCGCAGAGCGCGGCCACGGTGGTTTCCAGGGCGTCGGCCAGCCGGATGAGGACACCGATGCCCGGTGCGGCGGTGGGGTGTTCCTCCAGGTGCTGGAGGTAGCCGGGGGCCGTACCCGCGCGGTGGGCCGTCTCCTGCCGGGTGAGACCGAGTTGCTCGCGTCGCTGGGCAAGCCGGCGCCCGATGTCCCCGCGCGGGCCTGCCGCTGGTGTCGGCCCGGCGTTCGACGACTGCGATCCGGTCATGGGAGATCACTCCTCGGGTGAGGACGTCCTGGGAGCCAGAACGGAGTGGGACTGCCCGCCGAGGACGACCTTGAGCGCGCCGGTGTCGGCCGCACGGGAGAAGACGTCGTACGCCTCTTCCATGCTGTCCAGTGGGAAGTTGTGGGTGGCCATGGACGACGTGGGCAGTCGGCCGGCCGCCAGCATCCGCAGGAGCGTGGGCGTGGAGGAGGTGTCCACGAGACCGGTGGTGATCGTCACGTCCTTGATCCACAGGTCTTCCAGGTGCAGTGTCGCGGGCTTGCCGTGCACACCGACGTTGGCCACATGCCCTCCGGGCCGCACCATGCGCGTGCACATCTCGAAGCTCTCGGGCACCCCTACCGCTTCGATGACGACATCTGCCCCGAGTCCGTCGGTGAGGTCGGCGACCAGCTGCTCGGGTCCACTGCCCGCGTCGGCCGTTACGTCGGCACCGAGCCGCTTGGCCGCGTCGAGCCGGGTGCGGGCAAGGTCCACGGCGATGATCCGCTCAGGGGTGAAAAGACCTGCCGTCACGATCGTGGCGAGCCCGATGGGACCGGCCCCGACCACGACGACGGTGTCACCCGGCCGTACCCGGCCGTTCAGCACGCCCACCTCGTAGGCGGTGGGGAAGATGTCGGCCAGGAGCACGGCGTCCGCGCTCTGCACCGAGCCGGGCAGCGCATGCACGGACAGGTCCGCGTAAGGAACACGCACGTACTCGGCCTGTGTGCCGTCGATCCGGTGGCCGAGGATCCAGCCTCCGCCGCCGAGGCACTGGCCGTAGGAGCCCTCCCGGCAGAAGCGGCACCGGCCGCACGCCGTGATGCACGAGACCAGAACCCGGTCGCCGGGACGGACCGTGCGCACATCGCCTCCGGCCTCGACGACCTCACCGACCGCTTCATGGCCGAGGACCGTTCCGGGGCGTACTTCCGGCACGTCGCCCTTCAGGATGTGCAGGTCGGTACCGCAGATCGTGACGGCGTCGACCCGGACGATCACGTCGGTGGCGTCCTGGATGCCCGGGTCGGGGACGGACTCCCAGGCGGACTGGCCCGGACCGTGGAAGACGAGCGCTTTCATGACGATTCCTCTCCGGGGATCCGCCGGCTTCGGCACCTCCAGCCTGTCCCGGACCGACGGTCCCCGCATGGGCCGGTCGGTCCCTTTCGTCGACCCGGACCGGCCCTGTTCCTCCGTTGTCCTGCGGTGTCGGAGTGCTGGGCGAGCACATCGTCGGCGCGACGGCGGAACGGGCCCGGCAGCGCGATCCCGGCACGCGGGCAGGTCGCGGGGCTGCTGCTGTCCCCCCCGACGTGTGACCGGGATGCGCACGTACCCCTTCGTGGTGCGAGTGTGGGAAGTGTTCCTTTGGGGACGGCCTCCCCAACCGCGGCACATGCCCCGAGGAGGAGCCATGACCAGCGACATCCCCGCCCGGCCGGAACTGGGCAACATCATCGTCGGGGTCGACGGATCGCCCTTCGCGACAACGGCCGCTCTGTGGGCCGCCGCCGAAGCCGACCGACGAGGCGGCCCACTGCACCTCGTCCACGCCGCCGACCTCGACAGGCGGGGCAGATTCTGCACAGCCGAGACGCTGGAGGCGGTTCGGGAAGCGGGCCGCGACCTCCTGAGCAACACGGCGAAGGCAGTCCACGAACGCTTCCCTCAACTCTCCGTCACCACGGAGCTGTCCCGTCAGGAGCCCTTTGCCGGCCTCCGGGCAGCTGCCGGCAAACGGGGCACGATCGTGTTGGGCAACAGGGGGCACGGCGGTTTCGCCAGTCTCATGCTCGGCTCGGTGTCGCTCGGGGTGGCCGCGCGGGCCAAGGTGCCCGTGATCGTCGTACGCGGCGAGAGCGACCGTCCCGAGGCCGGCTCGGTGACCGCGGCTGTACAGGGTCCCTCGGATCTCGGCTGGCTGCTGCTCGCGGCCGCCGAGGCGGACGCCCGCAAGGCCCCGCTGCGACTGGTGAGCGTCTGGAACCTGCTCCTGCACGCCGGCAGAGTCGCGAACATGCTCCACGACCTCGATGAGGTGGCCCAGCAGCGCGTGCACGAGGTCAAGGCGCTCGCCGACCGCGTGCGGGAGGCCTACCCCGACCTGATCGTCGGACACCACGTCGAGACGGGTACGAGCACGTCCGGCACCCTGGTCGAGGCGAGCGCACACACCGACCTGCTCGTCATGGGGCGCGAAGGCGGCGCGCTGGGCGGGTGGCCCTCCCTGGGACGTGTGGCGCACACCCTGCTCCACCACTCCCACTGCCCTGTGGAGGTCATCCCACCGGCGTTCGTCGAGCGGGATGAGGAGGTGTGAACGACATACTGCTTGGCGTCGATCCGCTACTGCTCGGCGTCGATCCGCGAGCAACGTCCACCCCGGCGCCCTGCTGCGGGCCGGACGACCGGCTCGACGGCATCATCACCGACCGTGACCGCATCGCCGTCCGTGGCGCGCCGCCCGAGGGCGGGCAAAGGCCGGAGGACGGGCAGAGACTGGAGGCATGGGCTAGGAACACGCCATCGCACTGCACCGGCTCACCAAGCGCTACGGATCCGTCGTAGGTGTCGAGGAACTGTCCCTTACCGTCGGAACCAGGGAGGTCTTCGGCTTCCTCGGACCCAACGGCGCCGGGAACACGACGACGCTGCGGTGCCTCGCCGGAACTCACCGGCGCCGAGACCCTCGACCTGCTCACCGCCCTTCAACGGGCGCCGTCGACTCGTCGCGCGGAACTCTGCTCACGCCTCGACCTGTCCGAGCGGGATCTGGGGCAGCCGTGACCGCGCGGACGCCCGGCCCGGTTGTCCGCGCCATGGTCCAGTACGGCAAGGGTGGCGACTTCCGCAACCCGCAGCGTGTCCAGGAATGGGTGCACCACATCGGAGCCGAACTCACCGCCACCCACTGAACCCACGACCCACTGAACCCACTGACCGGTCCCACCGCGGCATGAGGCGGTCCGGGCATCCCGCTGGCGATGTCCGTTCGCTACGGACAGTAGGGGTACGTCACGGCCGATCTGGACGGCGGTTCTCCCGGTGGGGTGTGTCTCTAGAGGCCGCTCCCATGCGGGGCGTACAGGTCCAGCAGCCGCACACGGGCGGAGAAGAGACGGTGAGCGAGCATCTGTCCGACGAAGTGCCCCAGCGCGAAGCCGAAGCTCGGATCGGCGTCCATCATCCTGCGTACGGTCGGCGCGTCGAACTCGTCCGCCCGTACCCGTGTCATGGCTTCGGCCCCGAAATGCCAGCGGTACGGTTCGAACAGCCACGACCAGCCGAGCAGTTCACCGGCGCTGACGCTGTCGACCACGGCAGGCCGCCTGCCGGGCACGCGTACGTCCAGAGTGGCCGTCCCCGTACGGACGATCCAGAACCGGTCGGCATGGCCGCCTTCCTCGAACAGTCGGGTTCCTTCAGGGATGTCCACCGGGCGGGCGTGCTTCAGCAGCCGGTCTCGGTGGTCGGAGGACAGGCGTGCTGCGAGGCGGGGGTTAAGGGGAGTGCTCATCGGGAGACCTCCTCATCGGTGTCTTCTTCCAGTTTCGCCTCGATTCCGGACACGGCCGCCGGGCCCGCGTGAGGTCCTTGATCCCGCCCGGTCGGCAGCCTGGTCCTTCTTCCCCGGGATGACCACCTTGATCCGGCGTCTGCGCAGGTAGGCGCGGTTTCCGCAGGAGGAGTAACTCTTGTTCCCAGCCACCGCCGGCTCTGTTCACGAGTAGCGACGACGACAGATATGGCCGTGGGGCCGCTCGCAGGCAGTCGCGTCCCCGCGGTCGGGAACTGTGCGCGATCACAGCCAGGTGGTGGCCGGCCAGATGACCAGGGCCGCGGTCGCGATGAGCCCGATGTTGAGTGTGAGCCGGCGATCTTCGCCGGTCAGGTGGACGGCGATCGCACCGATCTGCAGGAGCACGAATCCGATGGCCGCGGCCAGTGCCAGCCAGGGCGCGATGCCGGTCAGTGGCGGCAGGATCAGCCCGGTCGCGCCGAGTATTTCGACCGTACCCAGCGCCCTGACGGCGGGCAGGGGTATGCGGTCGACCCAGGCCATCATCGGGCGGAGCTGATCGCGGCCGCGGATCACTTTCATCGCGCCTGCATAGAGGTAGAAGAGGGCGAGCGGTCCGGCGACGAGCCAGTATGCGATGTTCATGATTCCCATCCACGGTCACCGGTCGACGGACTCGGCGATGGCGAGGCGGTGCCCGGTGTGGCCTGCGGTTCGCTGGTCTTGGCTTCGTCGGTCATGTTCCGAGTGCACCGCCAAGGCGCCGCGACTGTCCAAGACCTGTTCCGCGACGCCCATACCTTGTGGGTATCGTCGCAGCGTGGAGCCACGTACCCTGCGCCCCCTTCGTGATGGGTCGCCGAGGCACTTGAGGTCTCCCGCATTCCTTGGTGCACCCCCTGCGCACGCGTGCGGCAGTTCAGTGCTTGACCAGGACCTTCGCGCCCACGAGGAGCAGCCCCACGAAGAGGTTGACCGCACCGGTCATGGCGATCAGCCGGCGCGGGGCACCGGCTCTGACGAGGGCCACGGTGGCCCAGCCGACCTGCTCGGCGAGGGCGACGCCGAGGGCAACCCACCCGGTGCCTTCGGGCCCGAGCCCCAGGGAAGGACACACCACCACGGCGGCAGCCGGCGGGAGGGCGACCCCGGCGATCGGCCATTCCCTGCGTGCCTCGCGGCGGATCACCTCCCACGACAGCGCCTGATGTGCCAGCTTGTCGCCCACGACGCGGGCATAGACGTGCGTGATCCAGAAGACCAGACCGTTGGTGAGCAACATGACCACGAGCTGGAGCCGGGGGAAGGGACCCAGCGTCCCCACCGTGGCAATGACCGAGGCGGCAAGGAGCGAGCCGTAGACCGCGCCGGAGTAGTCCCGGGCCGCTGCTTCCGCCGGTTCGAGGCTGCGATGATCCATGCCCTCAGAATGCCGAGCGATCCGGGCCGCACGTCGACACCGCGCCCGACAGGAGCCGGTACGCGTACGTGTACGCGGCACGGTCGCGTCGTACCGCCGCTACCGCGTCCGGAGAACCTTGCCGCCATCGCCCGCGCCCACGGCGCCGAGTTCAGGCCCGCAATGGGGTCACCCAAGCCCTTGCAGCCGCTTGGTCATCGCTGTTGCCCGGCGCCGTGTCGTGTACGCGCGAGGACCCCGGCGACGAGCGCGGATGAGAGGCGACGCGATGGCCGGTCCGGAGGCTCTTATCGGACAAGTACATGGCCCCGATAGAGGGGGCGTGCTCACTCGATTCGGGGGCATCGTCCGGGGCGGGCGTACCGTCGGCGTCCCCGCCCATGTTGCAGCGGCATGGACAGCACTTCCACCACGATCGGGTGCCTGCTGGACCAGGAGGCACCCGATCCGCCCTACACCGAACTCGCCGATGCGTACGGGATCAACCCGCCGATCTACTCCGCCTTGGTGGCTGAGTGGTGGGCCAAGGGGCGGATGGTGCCTGGCTGGCAAGATGCGCAATGGACTGCCCTGACCACCCCGCCCAAGACCTGGAAACGTGACGACGACGTGGGCTCCGGGTCCGGTGCGGGGCGATGGGGGCGCGTGGCCGTCTCGCGGGTTGGGGCGGATCCTCTCGGCTGAGAAACCCGCACGGACGTAGGCGATCACTCCGGCCTGCTGCCGTCCAGTGCGCTCGTTCCGCGCGGGTAGCGACGGCCGCGACGGAGCGCGCTGCCGGCGGTCGTCCGGCCGGCGTCGTGGGGTGCGACCGGTTCTAGCAGGGTGGTGAGTATCCCGGTGGCCTGATGGAGCGCCAGTTCCACGGCGGTTGGGGCAAACAGGGTGCCGCAGCCGTCGGGAGGGACAAGCCACCGCAGAGAGCCGGTTGCCCGGTGGGGAGCCGGTGCGGCAATCCACGCGCCCTTGCCCGCGTAACGGATGCCGGGGCCGACCCAGCGACTTTCGGGATCCGGGGGCAGGAAGAAGCCCACCCGGTGCGCGGCGAAGTCCGCAAGTGTGGGGCCGGGCTCCTGCAGCGGGGTGCGCAACAGGACGTCGAGGGTGAAAAGGCCCAGCTCCTCCGGCACGCTCAGCACATCCCAGAACCGTCCGGATGCCAGTACTGCGGTCCCGCTCTCTGCGTGCCATGCCCGCTTGCATGCCCGGGGGTCCGTCGCGGCGGCGGCGAGCCACTCAACTGCTTGTCTCGCGTGACTTCTCATGGCTCTCCTCCGTGAGGCTGATGTCGTAGTGCCAGATCTGACCCCCTCGGCAGACCGCGAAAATGCCCGACTCCGGCGCTCTGGCCCGGTTCGCCATGCTCATGCTGGTAGATATCCCTACGTGGCGGAAGGGGTGGCGCGACGTGGCGTTTTCAGGTGGCGCATCCAGTCCGTCGGGCGTCCGTTCGCCCTGTCTTCCGGGGGCTCTCCTGCGGCGATGTCCGCGATCAAGGAGTGGCTTGCTCGCCTCGGCTGCTTGCCCCCTTGGCCAGAGGAGCAACCCCCATGGCGGACGGCACGGCAGAGCAAGAGGGACCGTCGGATCTGGGCGGGATCATCGGCGGGCTGATCCCCCTGCCGCCAGCCGGCGTTGACATCCCTTGCAGCATGTACGCCGCCAACGTGCCGTTGAAGCTGTACATCCTCGGGGCACTCACCCAGGCACGGGCTCGCTCATCGCTCTCACGGTGTCGAACGCGACGAGCACGCCGCTCAGCGTCCTTACGTCGTGATGCTGACCGCCATCGCGTCGATCGCCGCAGCTGAGGGGCCCGGGGAAGCGGTCGAGGATGGAGCCGCGGGTCTCACTCCTCGGCTTCTGGCGGGCGGAGTTGGCCCAAACTGAGCTTGTACATGCCAATCGGCGCCCCTAGAAAGTTGCAGAGCCGCTCCCGCCGACCAACGGGGCGGGAGCAAGCCATGTGCTCAACGGGGGGCGAGCCAGGCGGCGGAACATGCGTCCGCCTTCCCCCGTGACCGCACTCCACGGCAGAGGGGGAACAGTGAAGGGAATCCGAAGCAGGGCTGTCTTAGGAACCGCGCTGGCGGCGGCCGTTCTCGCACTCGTACAGGTGCAGCCGGCCGGCGCGCAGGCGCCCACGAACCCGCCCGCGGCCAAGTCGGCGGACGCGGTGGACGCGGCGGACGCGGCGCCCAGCAGCGTGCCGCCCAAAGTCGGCGTACTGACCTGGAACATCTGCGGCGCCATCAACAGCTGTCCGAACAGCGATCGCCCGTCACGGAAGATCAACGAGCTCGTCGACCGGGTCCAGGACGACGACTCGATTGCCGTCGTCATGATCCAGGAAGCCTGCGACAGCCTGCATTCCACACCGCTGGAGACCGCGCTGAATCGCGACACCTCCGGAGAGTGGGTGGTCCGCCACCGTACGGCCAAGACCATCGGGACGGACAACCCGGTGCGGTGCCCCAGGAGCGGCAAGTACGAGGCGGGCGTGGCCATCGCGATGAAGAAGCTGCCGGGCAGCGACCTGGTCCATGACGGTCGGGGTGAGCCCGGCTGGGACATGACGTTCGGGAGTACGTCGGAGCCCGGCGGAAAGCACACGCAGGGCGCCGCCTGCATCGAGGACCGCGGCAACAAGCTCCTGGCTTGTACGAGCCACTTCGCCAACAAGAACGCGGACCCGTCCAAGGCGCTGCGCAAGGCCTCCGCCCAGGACTTCCGTGATCAGGCGCGGGATTGGCAGAACGGCGGCTACCGCACCATCATCGGCGGCGACCTCAACCTCGAGCCCGGTGACGACGGGATGGATCCCCTCTACGACGGCAACTTCGAGGGTGACTCGGACGAGAAGTGCACCACCACCGGGCCTTGGTATCTCAAGGGCTGCCGCAACGTCGCCGGTTCGAAGCTCGACTACCTCTTCTTCAGCGACTACGGCTGGGACCTGGAACAGGGGCGTCCGATCTACGTCGGGTCGTGGCGTTACGACTTCGGCGAGCTCAGCGACCACTGGATGCTCAAGGCGGCCGTCAAGCCCAGCGCCTGACGCCTGACCAGCTCCGTACCAAGCCGTACAGCGGCGCGATGAAGTGAGGAACAGGAGAAGGCATGCGCATACGTGAGAAAGCGGCGCTCGCACTGAGCGGCATCCTGCTGGGAACCGGATTCGTCGCCGGGGCGCCCGGCGCCTACGCCGACGAACCCGCACCGGCCGTCGTCCCGGCGGAGAACACCATCGGACAGTTCAACATGGCCGGCGGCAACGAGGAGCACGGCCCGAAGGGCAACGAGGTTCCCGACGCGCTGGTGAGCAGCGTCAACGACCGCAATCCGGCGCTCATGACACTCCAGGAGACCTGCCGGGACTGGAACGAGCGGCTGCAGAGCCAACTGCCCGACTACACCGTGGTGTTCGATCCGGTCACCGGTGGCGACGGCACGACGGCCAGGTGCAAGCACCCGTCGGACTTCGGCAACGCCGTGCTCTTCCGCAACGACCTGGGCTTCGACGCGGCGACGGCAGTGGCGCACCCGCTGGAGTCCCCGGGCGGCTACGAACAGCGCGAGATGCTGTGCGTACGCTCCGAGTCCCGCAAGACCGTCGCCTGCAGCACACACCTGACCGTGGGCAACGACGGCCCGCACCTGCGGGCCCGGCGTCACGAAGCATCCGTCGCCAAGGGGATCCTCGCCAACACGTACGCCGGATACACCAAGGTGCTCGGCGGGGACCTCAACGACGACGCGCTCTCCGGAGCGACCGACAACTTCTACCACCCGAACTACCAGCGAGGGGCGCACGGCGAGTTCAAGGAGGCCGACAGCCCCTGCGGCAACGAGATCAAGCGGGGATTCTGGATCTGGACCTTCCCGCCCGCCTACATCTACTGCCGCTCCGGCGAATCCACCCACAGCCAAGGAAAGATCGACTACCTCTTCGTGCCCTCTGGCACGGACGTGACCTGGGCCGATGCCACCCACGCCACGCACTCCGACCATGACCCGCTGTGGGCAGGTGTCGTGATCTGACCACGGCCCAGCGGGGCCGCCCGCATCGGTACTTACTTCCCTACGGTGCCAGGGCGTGACCGCTGAGGAGGTTCCATCGCCCGCTGCGGCCGCTGAGCCGGGTGGCGGTGAGCGGGCGGACGTCCAGTCGCCAGAATGCCTGGTCGGGTGCCGACAGGGCGTGGACGACGGCGGCACGGATCGCGTCCGGCTCGACCACGGCGACAATGTGTCCGGCCTGGCTGCCCAACGTATCGAGCCAGGCCGCGACACGGTGGCGTACCTCGCGCAGTGATTCGCCGCCGTGGGGTGCGGCAGTCGGATCGTCCAGCCAGAGGGCGACGGCCTCCGCTTCGGCGCCTGCCACGGAGTCCAGCGTCTGTCCTCGCCAGCGGCCCATGTCGCAGGCGGCGAGGGCGGCGAGAGGTTCGGCGGGGGCAAGGCCGAGTGCGTGGGCGGTCCGGCGGCAGCGCGGGGACGGTGAGGTGTAGGTGGCAACCGCCGGGGGGAGTGAGCCGGCGGCCGCCTCGGCGCGTGCGATTCCCGCCGGGTCGAGAGGACTGCCGTCGTCGAACCGGACCTCCTTCAAAGCTTCACTCGTGGCGGGAGATATCAGCGTGAGACGTACGGTCATCGATTCCTCCGCAGGGCCTTCACATGGCCGTTGACCCGCGGCAACCCTATCTGCGGGGGCGTGTCGGCGTGATGGGGGCGTACCGGCGTGATACAGGACTCACGCCCTTGGCCGGAGGTCCGGCGCGCGGTACGGTCACGGCGAACATTTCAACAGAACGTGACGACGGCGAGACGGAAGTCCGGTGCAAGTCCGGCACGGTCGCGCCACTGTGAGCCGCAGCGGAACCCTTCGAGGGTGACGCCGCGGTGAGTCAGACCCGTGGACCGTCGTCCTGCACCACCGTATGGGACGCGTGTTCCCCAAGGAGGTTTCATCATGGCCGATGCTGTCGTCAATGCTGCCGTTTCCGCCACTCCCGCTCCTGCACCGGCTGCTCTGCCCGTACGGGCTGTCCTGCCCTGGGCGTTGTTCGCGGGGCTCCTGGCGCTGATCGCGCTGTACTTCGTGGGTGCCGAGCAGGGGGCCACCTCTGTGTTCGCCGGCACCGACGTGCACGAGTGGGTCCACGACGGTCGTCATCTGCTCGGCTTCCCGTGCCACTGAGAGGCGACAAGTACGTGCACGCCTCAACTGTGAGAAATCTGCTGGTCCGTGGCATGCTCGCGGGCCTGATCGCCGGACTCTTCGCCTTCGGTGTGGCCTACGCGATCGGTGAGCCGCCCGTCGACGGCTCGATCGCCGTGGAGGAGGCCCAGGCCGCCGAGGAAGCGCCCCACGCGGGGCACGGTGGCGCCGCCTCCGAGGACGCCGCCGAGGAGGAAGAAGCGGTCAGCCGGTCGGTGCAGTCGACCGCCGGTCTGGCCACGGGTGTTCTGGTGTACGGGGTCGCTCTGGGCGGCATCGCGTCCCTGGCGTTCTCCTTCGCGCTGGGCCGCGTCGGCCGGTTCAGCCCACGGGCGACCGCCGCGCTCACGGCCGCCGCCGCCTTCACCACCGTCTACCTCGTGCCGTTCCTGAAGTACCCGGCGACCCCACCCGCGGTGGGCAACCCGGACACCATCTCGAAGCGCACCACACTGTTCTTCCTGATGATCCTGCTCAGCGTGCTGCTCGGCATCGCCGCCGTCATCATCGGGCGGCGACTGGCACCGCGTCTGGGCAACTGGAACGCGACGCTTGCCGCCGGGGCGGGGTTCATCGCCGTGGTCGCTGTCGCGTTCGTGTTCCTGCCCGCGAACGACGACGCGGTCAAGGCCGGGTTCCCCGCAGCCCTGTTGTGGGAGTTCCGAGTCGCTTCACTGGCGATCCAGGCCGTGCTGTGGGCGGTCTTCGGCATCCTCTTCGGAGCCCTGGCGCAGCGTCTCCTCGCCCCTCGGACGGCCGACGCCAAGACCGAGGCCGAGCAGCCGACACCAGTCGTGGCCTGACGCACACGCAGCCCGACGTACCGGCCCCGCCGCCCTCTTGAGGTTCCGGCGGGGCTTGGTGAACCGCGGTGGTCGCCCTGCCGGCGGCTCTCGGTACGTCGCGGTCCCTGTCGCCGCACGGGCTCACTTCTCGGCCGCGGGCTTGGTGTCGGGGGAGAACAGGAATGAGATGCGTTCCATGACGCGCTGGCGCTTGGTGTTCTGGAAGGCGGCGATGCGCCATGTGCCGTCTGCCTGGCGGACCAGTGTGTAGGTCTGCGTCTTGGAGAGGTCGGCGGCCTTCGGCTTCCCGCCCTCGTAGGTGTCGCCCCGGCTGGTGGCCACGGCGGTGTCAGGGCCGTAGAAGCGGATGCTGAGCCAGGAGTCGGAGAGCTTGGTGCCCTTGAGGAATCCGTCGAACAGGGCGCGGTGGCCTTCGGTTATGTCGCGCCGGCCCTGGTAGGCGGTGCCCACGTAGCTGGTGTACGTGGCGTCCTTGGCGAACTGGTCACCGTACGCGGTGGCGTCGTGCCGGGCCCACGCGTCCTTCATCGAACGCAGGGTGCGGCAGACCGCCCGCTGGTCGTCGGCGGTCGCGGTGCCGGCCGGTGTGGCGGTGACTTCGGGTTTGACCGCGTTGCAGTCGCTCACGCCGAGGTTCTTCGCGTCGGAGATGGCGTTGAGCCACAGGTATCCGCCGCCCGCGGCCGCGACCAGCGTCAGCGCGGTGACGCCCAGGGCGATCTTGATGCGGCGGCGACGGCGGTTCTTCGGGGCCGGCGTCTGGGCGGTGGTGGGCTCGTTGTGCTCGGACTGTGCTGTGCTGGTGGCGTTCATGGTCGTGGCCTCCCGTGATAACTTCGTAGGTGAAGTTACTGCGCAGACGAAGTCTCTTCATCAAGGAAGAGATTAGGGAGTGGAGGAGCCCTTGTCAACGCCGGCCATGCGCCCCGATGCGGGCCAGATCTACCGCCAGTACCTCAGCGCGGTGCTGCTCCACGGTCATGCGAGCGCCCGGGCCTGCGGGCTCGGCGGCACCGATCTGTACGCGCTGAACATCCTGCAGCTGACGGGCGCGATGACCCCGGGTGAACTGTCCGCGCGCACCGGTCTGACGACCGGGCCGACCACCCGTCTGATCGACCGCCTGGAGCAGGCGGGCTACGTGCGCCGCGTGCCCGACCCCGGCGACCGGCGGAAGGTCACTGTCGAGCCGCTCGGCGAACCCGCGGACCTCGACCGCGTCATGGCCCCCGCGCGGCAGAAGATCGGGCAGATTCTCGAGGGGTACTCACCGGAGCAACTCGACGTCCTCTTCGACTACTTCGCCCGTGCCGCCGAGGCGTACCAGGAAGCCGCCGAGCAGCTGCGCGATCAGTGATGTGACGCGTAGGCGCGGCCGCCATCGGCCTCTGGGCCGCTGTGACCGTCGTCAGGGGAGCAGGGACTCGCCGCCGACCGCGATGACGGCGAACTCTTTCCGGGGCTGTGCTGAACTCGCCGGTCCTCCTTCGTCGTTCGTGCGCGCGCCGCTCAGGAGGTCGCTTTCGCCGTGCATGCCCGGATCCATGTGTGGATCGCCGACACGGTGGTTTCCGCGTGCTCCCGCATCATCGTCAGGTGGTCGCCGGGGACGTCCACCACCTCGTGCGCCGACGGCCAGGACGTCCGCCAGTCGTCGGCCTCCGCGTAGGCCGCCATGGCCGGCGTGGGGAGCGACGCGCGGACCAGGAGGGTGGGCGTGGCGACCGGTTCGGGAGCCCAGTCGAGGAAGATCCGGTTGTAGGCGCCCACCGCGGCCAGAGTGCTGTCGTCGTCGCCGAAGTCGGTCCCTCTGGTCTCGCGCGGCGGTGGGGCGGCCAGGGACAGCAGCCAGTCCTTGCCGCTGTTGTGTGGGGTGATGTGGTACGTGTCCAGCAGTACGAGGCCGGTCGGTGCCCGGCCCGTGCCTTCCAGGTGGTGGGCCACCAGGTGCGCAACATTGCCGCCCGCCGAGCGTCCCACGATCACGAAGGGCCCGTCACCGACATGCCGCAGCACGCTCTCCGCCTGGGTGCGCGCCAGGGCGGCGCGGTCCTCCGGCACCGCGGCGCCGGCGCCGATGCCGGGGTGTGGGAACTCCAGGATGTTCAGGGTGCCCAGGTCGTGCAGGTCGTTCTGGTTGTGCTGGAGGGCTTCGTGGAAGCGGGGGAAGTCTCCGCCGTCCGGTGCGAGCGACGGATGGTAGGCCGGGAAGTAGACGACGGTCGGCCCTCCGGGGGCGCGGCGTCCGTGGCTGCGGCGGCGGGGTGGCAGGGCGTGCTCGTGGCCTTGGGCGGCCGTGAAGGTGGGCAGCGCCCAGGAGGCGGTGACGAGCAGGTGCATCGCCGCCACCGGTTGTCCGGCGGCGCTGACCTTCCGGAAGAGAGAGGAGAGGGTGTACGTGGGGCGCTCGGCCCAGGGGGTCTCGGGTGCCCCAGAGGGCTCAGGGGCGGCTGCGGCACCTGCTTCGTCGTCCAGCATGCCGAGCAGGTGGCGTGTCAGTTCCTCGGCGGTGCGGTGCTCGAACACCACTGCCACCGGCAGTCGGACCTTGAGCGCCGTGCTCAGCCGATTGCGGAGCTGTACGGCGGTCAGGGAGTCGAACCCCAGCTCGGCGAGGGACTTGCCGACCGGCAGCGCGTCGGCGTGCGGGTACCCGAGCACTGCGGCAACGTCGGCCCGCAGCAGTTCCACGAGCGCCGACTCCCGCTCGTCCGCGTGCAGTTGGCCCAGGAGCTTCCGCCAGGCTCCCGGCTCAACGGCCTGCTCGGGGCCGGAGCCGGAGCCCGAGCCCGTGGTCGTCGTGGCCGCGGTCGGCCGCTTCCGGTGGACGAATCCGCGTAACGGCGCCGGGAGTTGGTGCTCCGTACTTGCCTGGAGCGCGGCTCGGTCGAGGAGCATCGGCGCGAGTACCGGCTCCGTCGAGCGCAACGCGGCGTCGAACAAGGCGAGGCCCCGCTGAGTCGACAGCGGCACGAGCACTTCACGTGGCTGTGGACGTTGTCGGGACTGGTCGGGAACCGGCCCCGCCGCCATGCCGCCGGAGTGCTCCCACGGGCCCCATGCCAGCGAGAGCGTCGGCAGTCGTTCGGCGGCGCGGCGGTGGGCGAGGGCGTCGAGGAAGGCGTTCGCGGCCGCGTAGTTGCCCTGGCCCGCCCGGCCGAGCAGACCGGAGACGGAGGAGAACACGACGAACGCCGAAAGGCCCATGCCCCGGGTCAGTTCGTGCAGATGCCAGGCTGCGTCTGCCTTGGGTCCCAGAACGGCCGCCATCCGATCGGGAGTCAGCGAGTCCAGCACGCCGTCGTCGAGGACCCCGGCGGCGTGCACCACGGCCGCCAGCGGAGGATCGCAGCGCTCGACGACCCTGGCCAGTGCGGCACGATCGGCCGCGTCGCAGGCGACGATGTCGACTTGTGCCCCCAACTTGTGCAGATCGCAGCGCAGTTGCTCGGCTCCGGGCGCCTTCGGGCCACGGCGTCCGGTCAGCAGCAGATGCCGTACGCCGTGTTCCGTCACGAGGTGACGCGCCACTTCCGCGCCCAGCGCGCCGGTTCCTCCGGTGATCAATACCGTGCCGTTCGCACCGAAGGCGGCCACCGCTGAGCCTTCGGCATCCTTGACCACGGCCAGTCGCGGAACCGTCACCTGCCCGTCCCGTACCCGGAGTTGTGGCTCACCGGTGGCGACGGCCGCGGGGAGCAGCCGCAGGGACTCGGGCCGCCCGTCCGCATCCACCAGGACGACACGACCGGGCAGTTCCGCCTGGGCCGTACGCACCAGTCCCCACACCGCCGCACCCGCCAGGTCCGGCACCGGGGCCGTGGCATCGCGCGTCACCACCACCAGGCGTGAGCCCGCCGCGCCCGGATCGCCCTGCCAGTCCTGCAGTGTCGTGAGCATGCGGTCGGTCGACTCGTGTACGGCCGACAGCGGGTCGGACCCGGTCGCGGCGGCGGTGACAGCACTGACGGCCATGAACTCAGGGTGTGCGGCGGTGGGCAGGAACCCGGCGAGGTTCAAGTCGTCCCGGCCCCGCACCGTCCAGCCGCGATCATCGGCGTCACCGGAGAGTTCGAGCGCGGCCCATTCGGGGCGCAGCAGAGCCCTTGCCGCGAGCTCGTCCGTCATGTCGGCACGATCGGCGGGGAGTTGACTCGTGGTCTCGGCCGGGAGTTCCCTCGTGGTGAGGGAGTCCACGGAGGCCACGAGTCGCCCGGCCGGGTCGGCGAGCGTGAGCGAGACCGTGTCCGCGCCGGTCCGAACCACCTGGACCCGCAGTTCCGTGGCTCCCGAGGCGTGCAGGCGCACCCCGCTCCACGCGAACGGCACCCGCACCGTGCCCGTGTCGGCGGGTGCGGCGAACAGACATGCGTGCGCCGCGGCGTCGAACAGCGCCGGGTGCAGCCCGAAACGGCCCGCTTCCCCGATGTGCGACGAGGGCAGCCGGACCTCCGCGAAGACGTCGTCGCCGCGCCGCCAGACCGCGCCGACCCCCTGGAAGGCAGGCCCGTAGGCGAGTCCGGCAGCGGCGACCGCGGCGTACGCGTCGGTGAGATCGAGTGCCTCGGCGCCAGAGGGAGGCCACTGGGTCAGCTCGCGCTCGTGCTCCGCCGTAGGCCCACTGCCCAGCCGACCGGAGACGTTGTGGGCCCAAGGGCCTTCGCCTTCCGACCCGTTGAACTCGCCGGACCCGCCGGACCCGCCGGACCCGCCGGACCCGCCGTACCCGCCGGACCCGTCGGATTCGTTGAAACCGTCGGACCCGTCGGATTCGTTGAAACCGTCGGACCCGTCGGATTCGTTGAAACCGTCGGACCCGTCGGATTCGTTGAAACCGTCGGACCCGTCGGACCCGTCGGACCCGTCGGACC